>JAEWWQ010000288.1 GCA_023458855.1 Bacillota bacterium | reverse complement strand
CACCATGATTGCTTAATCTTGTAAGAAGTGCTGTGCGCATTTCCTTGGCAAGTTCGATTCTTTCTTCTTTTCCTAATTTTTTTACGTCCTCCGGACCATTTATGTTCTCTAAATACATTTCTGTTATCCTCCTGATTTATAATGCTCCTACTATCTTATGTGGCAGGTACAATTCATCTAAATAAACAACATCCTGCGGTGTAAGGGAAATGTCCATTGCCCCTGCTGCATCAACAAAATATTGTGGTTTCGTAGCACCAATGATCGGTGCAGTAATTCCTTTTGCATACTGCCATGCTATGGCAATCTGGGACATCTTTGCCTGATATTTTTCTGCTATTTCGGCAACCCTCTCTACAATCCGCTTATCCTCTTCCTGTGTTCCATCATATTTTGAAACAGCCATTTTATCTGTTTGACTTCTCTTTGAATCGGACTTCCAGTCCAGTCTTGATAATCTTCCAGCTGCCAGCGGACTATATGGGGTAAGTGCTACATTTCCCAACTTGCAGATTGGTATCATCTCCCGCTCATCTTCGCGATAAAGCAGATTATAATGATTCTGCATAGAAACAAATTTTGTTAAGCCATTTCGTTCTGCACAGTTCTGCATATTCTGAAACTGATATCCATACATGGCAGAGGCACCAAGTGCACGTACCTTTCCGATTTTTACAAGATGGTCTAAGGCTTCCATTGTCTCATCGATTGGCGTGTCATAGTCAAATCTATGGATAATATATAAATCCACATAATCTGTTCCCAGACGCTTTAAGGAGCCATCGATTTCCCTTGTAATAGCCTCTTTTGATAAATGTCCTTCATTAAAATATACCTTTGTGGCAATCACTGCCTTGTCTCTTGCTATATTCTTTTTTAGAGCCTCCCCTAAATACTCCTCGCTGGTTCCGTGAGAATAAGTATTTGCTGTGTCAAAAAAATTAATTTCAAGATCTAGTGCTGCTTTTACCACCTGCTCTGTTTCTTCTCTATTTAATGTCCACTCATGAAAGTCTGCCGATGGTTTTCCAAAGCTCATACAGCCTACACAAAGCTTGGAAACATTAACACCCGAATTTCCTAATTGTTCGTATTTCATTTGTCTTTTGCTCCTTCCTCATCCCATGTCAGTTTTCCTGTTTCTGCCGCCACTTCATATCTTGCGATTTTGTAATTCAGCCGGTCTAAGGTTGCGTCTATCTGCTTTCTCTGTTCCACTAAGACCTTCCTTTGTTCTACTAAAAGTGCAAGTCTTGCCGGAATGGTAGAGTCCCCTTCTCTATATAACTTCAGATACTCTATCATCACTTCTATCGGAAGCCCTGCGCTTCGCATACAAATTGCCAGCTCCAGCCAGGCTATATCCTCTTCCATATAATTGCGAATACCTCGCGGGGTTCGATTGACCGGTGGTATCATACCTATCCGCTCATAATAGCGGAGCGTGTCCTGTGTAATACCGTATTTTTCACTTACTTCACGTATCGTCATGTGCGCCTCCTTTCCACTGCTTAAAACAGGCAAACTCTAGAGTTCACTTTAAGCTATTACATGATTTATGCATTCTTTTGTTTATCGTAGAAACATTTTAAAAGAATACTACATGGAGTTAACTCAAAGTCAAGTGTTTTTTGCTTTTTTTGGCATTTGCTTAGTAAAATCTAAAGGAAAATCTAAAGTATTAAAAAACTGTATTATTCTACAATACCGAAAAGCAAATATGAGTAGTTCCTATTCATACTTGCTTTTCAATAGTAAAATAATACAGCCAGCCAAACACAATACATATTTAAAATATTATTTTCCCTTAATTTTGAAAAGGGAGAATTCCAGTGCTTTCTTAATAAATATTCCTTTCAAAAATTTGTACTTCAAATCCCTCCAGTTCTCCTTCTTTTTTTCCTTTTATCATGTGAAATGTATGATCAATCTGAAATTTTTTTTGCGTATCTGAATGATTGATTGCAAATACCCATTGTTGTTGGGCGTTCTCTCTCTCCATTAATTCCACATCTTTCTCTGATGTTCCAAGTGACTTTATACCCGCCTTCTCTGCCAAATCCATGAGTAACGCTTCCATCAATTCTTCACCTGGTTCCGTACCAACATAATAGCAAATTCCTCTTTGATACATATTTTTTGTTATACAAGCTTCCCCTGAATAAAATTCACTTGCATAGGTTCCCATTATTTCTACAGATTCTTTCACCCTCAATAAATCGCTCCATATAAAACCGTCATATTCTTTTTCCAAATAATTCACTCTCACTTTTGCATTATTTAAGCAATCATAATCTAACACTTCTACGCCTGTGAGATCTGCCAGTCTTCCCGGAAGTTCGCGGTCTGTCATGCAGACATTATGTTCATCCTTAACACCTGTCCTCATCGTAAGAACTTACCTGTTCATATTCTTTTTCTTAGATTACGATAGAAAAAAATCGCTGACTGAAATCTATCGGCGATTTTATACTTTTTACTTCTCTTTTTTACCATTTCTTCATCAGATGCTTTATATCATCACTCATTTTTATCTTCTTGATTATTTTTGCAACTTTTCTTTTTATAATTTCTTATGTGCATATAAATTGTATTTTTTGAAATTCCCATTAACTTTTCAACAGTGATCACAGAATCTTTTAATTGGAAAATTCCTTTGTCATAGAGATGTTCAACAATTACCTTATTTTTATTAGAAGGCATAATTGTTTCATCCGACATAACAATTTTTATTTCTTCATCTAACTTTGATTTTATTAAATCATCCGGATTTTGCGGAAAGTCCTCGGATATATTATCGGAAGCATTGGAATCCTTTATTCCCGGCACATAAGAAGATAAAATCTCTGAAAACGGAGAATTTAAGTACATATTAATACAAATCAACCCAATAACTCTATCATTTTCTCCACGTATTGCAATCGTTGTAGATTTTAAAGGTTCACCGCTTTTATTCTTGCTAAAGTATACCATATAATCAACCTGTTCCTTGGACATCTTTCCATACATACCTAGTGCCAGGTCAGTGATAGGCGCTCCCACCGTACGACCAGTATGCTCTCCGTTTATTATATAAATAACTGACTTATTAAAATCCTCCAATGAATGAAGAACAAATTCATAAGACTTTGATAAATATGCAGCAAAACCATCCAATACATATTTGTAAGAGTTCAAAATTTGTCTATCAATATTTGTTAAAACAATATTATTCATCTACAACTGTTTCCTTTCGAATTGCAAAATCTTACTAATTATACTATCACAACAATAATTTTTATTAAAGAAAAAATTTATTTCAAGCAAAAAAAGGCATCCAGTACAGGTTTCCTGTAACAGATGCTTTTTTCTGCATCATTTATTTATTTTTGAAATTCTATTAATGCTGTCTTTATTCTTTCTAAGGCATTCACAACTTTTTCATTATCTTTGTAGACACCTAACACAATTCGCAAATGTCCTGCACCGCCTGGTCCATAATTGGAACCATCATTGACTGATACTCTGCCCTTTTCAACTAAATAAGAAACAATTTCGGATGAGTCTCCTAATTTTGATACATCCACCCAGCATAGAAATCCAGATTCCGGAAGATCAGTGCTTACATTTGGAATTGAATTCAATATTTCATAGGCTTTATGCCGTCTGTAGTTAAATGCATCACAGAACTCCTGCATAAACTCTGGATGCTCCAGTGCTGCTATCATTGCTTTTTGTGCCGATGTTGAAGTTGCTCCGACAACACCTACAGCGTTGGCAAACAGACTATCCATAATAGTATCCGGACAAACTATATACCCTACGCGTAAACCACTAAATCCCATCCCTTTGGAAAATGAAAAAACAGTTATCGTTCTTTCAAACAGACCCGGCAGAGAGGCCGGAGTTATCATTTCATTTTCATAAGTAAAATCTTCAAAAGCCTGATCACAAACCAGAATTAAATCATATTTAATTAAAAACTCCTGCAACTTCTCTAAGGATTCACGATTATAGACTGTAGTCGTCGGGTTATTTGGATGTGCGATAATTACCATTTTTGTTTTATCCGAGATAACCTCTTCCATTTTGGAAATGTCTAATTGATATCCATCATTTGCATTAAGTTCGACAGGTACTACCTTTCCTCCCATAATTTTAACGTCTAAAAAATTATTAGGATAACTTGGTGACGGAATTATTACTTCATCACCCTCATTAATAAATGGTAAAATTGCAAAGTAAAGTCCACTGTCAGATCCTGGGGTAATTAATATATTTCTTTCAGGATCAATCTCCATATTGTTTTTTTTCTTTAGTTTTTCAGCAATTTTTTTCTTAAGATCTATACTACCAATTGGTGCCGTGTAATGCGGTGAAGACTGATCTTTTATAGCATCGATCCAGGCTTTCTCTACATGCTCTGGCAAAGATTTATCCGGCATAAACGGATCGGCCCAGCCCATCAGAGAAATTCCTTGTTTTTCCATTTCCTGGTAAGAACTTCCCACATCTGCTTTTTCAACTGAACTGAACAGCCCTCCTTCTGCATTTTTAAATGCAGAAATCATTTTATTTTTCATAAAGTGCTTACCTCATCTAACTATATCAGATTTTATCTTGCTTCGACTGGTTTCCAGAAAAAAACTGTTAAAGTTGCAGCGATTATAAATGAAATCACAAAGCATAACATAACGAGACCAGTATTTAGAAAAGGATTTTCCCCTCCCATGAAC
>JAEWWQ010000287.1 GCA_023458855.1 Bacillota bacterium | reverse complement strand
TTGTGCAGCAAAGGCAAGAGATGTTTTGGGGCAGATGCCGGATCGTGTAAAGGTTGAGGTAAGCGGTAATATTATAAAAAATGTAAAAAGTGTAGTAGTACCAAACACGGATGGAAGAAAAGGTATCGAAACTTCTGCAGCTATTGGAATCACGGGAGGAGATGCAACAAAAGCACTGGAAGTTATTGCTAATGTGGATGAAGTATCCAGGATAACGATGGTACTGTTTTTGGAGAGCAGCAAGATTACTGTAGTGCCACTGGAGACAGAGGAACAATTGGATATTATAGTTACGGAATATGCGGGAGAACATTATGCCAAAGTGCGTATTGCGGGGTTCCATACCAATATTGTTCTGATGGAAAAAGACGGAGAGACATTATTCCAGTCAGGAGAAGTATCGGCAACGCATATCTCATTAACGGACCGCAGTCTTTTGGACGTGGAACATATCTATCAATTTGCGCAGGAGGTAGAAATTGCAGATGTGGCAGGTATCTTAGACAGACAAATTGAATGTAACATGGCAATTGCTGAGGAAGGTTTGAAAAATAATTATGGGGCCAATGTAGGAAGTGTATTATTGTCCGCCTATGGTAATGATGTGAAGATTCGTGCAAAAGCAATGGCTGCGGCAGGGTCTGATGCCAGAATGAGCGGATGTGAGCTGCCGGTCATTATTAATTCAGGAAGTGGAAATCAGGGAATGACGGCTTCCATACCGGTTATTGTCTATGCGGAAGAACTAAAATCAAGCAAAGAACAATTGTATCGGGCACTGGTGCTATCCAATCTTGTCACCATACATCAGAAAACCGGAATCGGCCGTATGTCAGCATATTGCGGGGCGATAAGCGCAGGATGCGGTGCGGGTACAGGAATTGCATATCTGCTTGGCGGTGATTATCAGGCAGTCATACATACCCTTGTAAATGCAGTAGCAATTGTATCGGGAATTGTATGCGATGGAGCAAAGCCATCCTGTGCTGGGAAGATAGAAGCAGCAGTTGATGCAGGAATTCTTGGATACTATATGTATAGAGAAGGACAGGAATTCAAAGGTGGTGATGGATTGGTTTCTAAAGGAGTTGAGAATACGATTCAGAATATCTGCAGGCTAGGTAAGGTAGGTATGAAAGAAACCGATAAAGAAATTATTCGAATTATGACAAACTGTTAAATAATGAACGCTGCCTTTTAATGGGTGTAATGTCTAAAAAAGCCAAATAAATAATCGAAAAGATGATGAATTCATAGAAAAGTGGTAGGATTTGAAAAAAACAGTTGATTTTCCCTTGATTTTGTAAGAAAATGTGTTTTAAATAAAACACAAGGAGAGACGGCTATGTTTGAGATGAAAGAAGAATATTACCTTGGTGTGGATGCAATTGATAAAGAGCACAAGAGACTTTTTGAGATTGCAGAAGAAGCATACAAGCTGCTGAATGATGAATTTGTACCGGATAAATTTGATTATATTGTTAAGATTCTGGAAGAATTAAAGGATTATACCATTTTCCATTTTACGGATGAGGAAAAGTACATGGAGAGCATACAGTATAAAAAATTATTTTCCCATAAGATAGAACATCAGGAATTTATTGAAAAACTGAATCAGCTGGACTGGAAAGAAATTGAAGAAAATCAAGATAAAGCGCTTCTTGAACTACTGAATTTTTTAAATGACTGGCTGGTAAACCACATTCTTTATACGGATAAACAATATACACAAAAATAGATAGCATTCTATTGCCAGAGACAGGACCCAGCAGGGTCCTGTCTTTCTATATACGAACAATTTACAGAAATCCTCTATTTATGTTGTAATTACAACGTTATTTCTTTATAAAATGGGATATAATCAATGATGACACTTAAAGATTGATTGGAAAGTATAAAATTCCAAAGGAGGACGATATCATGAGTTTGTTTTTAGGAAAAATACATTATTGGCTTTATAAAAAGATACTGTGGGCAGAAAAGACACAAGAAGAAATAATTCAATGGGCAGAAAAAAAATCGTTGCCTGTCGGAAAGTGGGTTCAGCAGGGGATAGAACGATATGGATCTGCCATGGAGGAAAAACCATTGGAGGAAATGATAGATACTTCGAATATTCATGGCTGGTTACAGGAAAGAATAAAAAGTGTAGAATTGCGGCAGGCAGATCTGATTACCACTATTCTGAAAGAAAAAGGTGAATTCAAAGAGGAACTTATTGAGATTTTCAAAAAGCAGGGAAAAGCAGCAGCGCAGGAATACCCGGAGCATCCGAACACACCGGAGGAGATGCTCAATGCAGTAAATGATTTTATGCTGGAAGGAATGCCATGCGACAGAGTGAATAAGGTGCTGGCAAATAGCAATGATGAAATGACATGGGAAGTAGCAACCTGTCTGCATGTACCTTATTGGAACCAGGTAAATGGAGATGTGAACAATTTTTATGATTTTCGGGATGCATGGATAGACTCTTTTATGGAAACCTTAAATGCGGGTTTCAGATATAACAGGAGAGCAGATGGAGAATATCAAATTGTAAGGAGCCAGAGAGGAGAACTGTTATGAATTACATTGACTTAATGATAGAGGAGCATCGGAATATTAAAAGGATGCTTGTCATAATCAGACAATATTGTTATCGGGTGATGAAAAATGAGGATATTGATTATGAGGATTTTTTTGTACTCATTGATTTTGTAAGGAATTATGCAGACAGGCATCATCATGGAAAAGAAGAAAAATTTTTGTTCGAGAGGATGACAAAAGAACTCGGGGGTGTTGCGGATAAACTGATCAGAAACGGTATGCTGGTGGAGCACGACCTTGGAAGATTATATATGCAGGAACTTGAAGCAGCAGTAAAAAAAGTGATGGACGGAGAGGATGAGGCAAGACTTGATGTTATTGCGAATGCAATTTCTTATACACAGTTGCTTTATAGACATATTGATAAGGAAGATAATGTGGTCTATCAGTTCGCAAAGAAAAATCTGTCAAAGGAAACACAGGAGGAACTGGAACAGATGTGTATTCGATTTGAGCAGGAAGCAGAAGATAATAATATACAGACAAAATATACCGATATGATAACTAAAATGGAAGAAAAATGGAGTTGACAGAACGTTTGTTTGGAATTATAATGAAATAGAACAAATGTTCTGGAACTACTGAGAGAATATCGTATTCATTACGAGTCAGGAAATATCGGGGAAACTGTATGGATATCAAAATTGCACAGGAAATGTCAATCAAAGAAAAGCTGGGAATATTAAGTGATGCTGCGAAGTATGATGTGGCTTGTACCAGCAGCGGTGTTGCCAGGAATGGTGATGGAAAAGGGATTGGTAATACGACTGCCGGTGGTATCTGCCATAGTTTTGCGGCAGATGGAAGATGTATCTCGCTTTTAAAGATCCTTTTTACGAATGAATGCATCTATGATTGTAAATATTGCCTGAATCGTAGGTCGAATGATGTGAAGAGGGCTTCTTTTACACCGGATGAAGTATGTGAACTGACAATGCAATTTTATCGGAGAAATTATATAGAAGGACTTTTTTTGAGTTCCGGAATCTTATATTCTCCCAATTATACAATGGAGCTGATCTATCAGACTATTTTCAGATTGCGTACGGTGCATAATTTTCAGGGATACATTCATGTGAAAGCGATTCCCGGTGCGGATCCGGCATTGATCCAGAAGACCGGATTGGTTGCAGACAGAATGAGTGTCAATCTGGAGTTGCCTACTGCGGAGGGGCTGAAAACACTGGCTCCGAATAAGCATAGGAAGAATATACTGGCACCTATGCGGCAGATACAGACGGGAATTGCTGAGAATAAGAATGAACTTACCATTTACCGTCACGCACCTAAGTTTGTACCGGCAGGACAGTCTACCCAGATGATTATTGGTGCAACTCCGGAAAGCGATTACCAGATTATGGCTGTAGCTGAAAATCTGTATCAGAAGTTTGATCTGAAAAGAGTGTTCTATTCAGCTTTTGTACATGTAAATGATGATAAAGCGCTACCGGCACTTCCAGGAGGACCACCTTTGCTCCGAGAGCATAGACTATATCAGGCGGACTGGTTACTGCGTTTTTATGGATTTAGCGCGGGTGAATTATTAGATGAGAAGCGGCCGAATTTTAATATACTATTAGATCCCAAATGTGACTGGGCATTACGTCATTTGGAATATTTTCCAATGGAAATCAATCGGATTGATTACCAGATGATGTTAAGAATACCCGGCATAGGAGTAAAAAGTGCACAGCGTATTGTGCAGGCACGCAGAATGGCGCGACTTGATTTTGCAGATCTGAAGCGGATCGGTGTGGTCTTGAAAAGAGCACTCTATTTTATTACCTGTAATGGGCGGATGATGTATCCTACAAAGATAGAAGAAGATTATATTACCAGGAACCTGCTGACCGTTAAAGAAAAACTTCCGTTTGACGTAAATGGGATAACATACAAACAATTATCGTTATTTGATGATAAAAATTTTGACAGTGAGCCCACCGTGGTTGATGGAAATCAGGCTCTTTGGGGACAGATATAGGGAAAGAGAGGATTAGTATGGATAAAATCATTCTAATTTGTGAAGACTCTATGGAGGGAGTTTTTTCAGCGATCTACGAGGCCTATACAAGAAAATGTGACCCTGAGACCACGCATATTCAAATAGGCGAAACGGATAATTATGAACTGTTTTCTACCTATATTGAGACAACTGCCGATGCAGAGAAAACGGAAAAGGTATCTAAGACAATTACCAGAGATTTTGGGGAAGAGACTTTTTTGTTTTTTTGCAGAGCATTAGCTTCAAAAGACAAAGAAAAAGGGGACGCAGTCTATCATGTAATCGCACATGGATTGAAAATGAATAATAGAAGAAGAGCAATGGAGAATTTTACAGATTCCTATGTGAATAAGGTATTTGAATTGAGCCGCTATACCAATAACGAAATATTGCATCTGGAAGGATTCTTAAGATTCCAGGAATTGGAAAATGAAGTATTATTTGCAAAAATCGGACCAAGCAATAATATCTTGACATTTCTGGCACCGCACTTTGCAGATCGTCTTCCGAATGAAAATTTTATTATTTATGATGATACAAGGGAATTATGTGTTGTTCATCCCGCGGGGAAAACGTGGTTTTTAATAAGCGGTGAGTATTTACAGGAAGAGGCAATGCGCAGATTTTCAGATATGGAAGTGGCATATCAGGAATTATTTACCTTTTTTTGCAGAAAAATTGCAATTAAAGAACGTAAAAATCTGGCATTGCAGAGGCAAATGCTACCATTGCACTTTCAAAAGTACATGTCAGAATTTAAGTAAAAAGCAGAGAAAAAGAGAAAGTTGAAAAGCGATTCCAAGTTGCATTAGTCCTTTAGTTTCATTTTGTATTGGAAAAAATACTTTACAAATTGCTAAATTATTGTATAATAGCTACGTTGAGTGAACTGGAAATTGGTATTTGTATAATTGAAAGGAAGTTTTAGTATGAGCATGGTTCAACGAAAAATCAAATTGAGACCAGATGAAGTTAAAAAGTTCGTAGCAGCAGCCTCAAGATGTGACTTTGATATTGATATTGCATACAATCGATATACGGTAGATGCAAAGTCTATTGTCGGAGTTCTGGGTTTGGATTTTTCACAAACGCTGACTGTAACTTACAACGGTTACAATTCAGATTTTGAGAATTTGCTTGGCAGCTATGCACTGGCTTGTTAAGCTTTATTGACAGGATTCGTTCTTTAAGAGTAATTATTACTCGTTTGCTTGATATTACAGGATGAAGTTTGACTCCCTATTACTGATAGAGTACACTATCAGAATAGGGAGTTTTTTTTATGCGAGTAATGAGGAAAATGCTTGCTGGATATTCAAAAGTAAAAAACTGGGGTAAATCACATGGAAATAAGTGGAAATGAGCTGATACAATTAAAGAAGATGGAGAGACCAATGATACGAATCTCCGTGAGGAATCTTGTTGAATTTGTCTTGCGTTCCGGTAATATTGACAACAGGCGTTCGGCCGTGTCTGATAATGCAATGGTGGAAGGCAGCCGGATTCATCGAATGATACAAAGGCGTATGGGAAGTAATTATCAGGCAGAAGTAACCCTGAAAACAGTGTTTTCATTTGAAAAATTTGATATTGCAATTGAAGGAAGAGCAGATGGAATATTGATAGAACAGGATTATCCGGATGCAGAGCAGATAAGTCTGCTCAGTCTGCCATCGGTTGATGCTGATATGGAAAATACTGAAAATACTGAAAATGCCATCACTTTAATGGATATCGTAACAATTGATGAGATAAAAGGAACATATACGGAATTAAAGAAAATTAAGGAACCGGTGTCAGCCCATTTAGCCCAGGCAAAGTGCTATGCTTATATCTATGCACTGCAGAATCACTTACGTTTTATCAGGGTGCGAATGACTTATTGTAATATAGATACAGAGGAATTGAAGTATTTCCATGAAGAATATAGTTCCGTTCAGTTACGTGCATGGTTCATGGATGTGATGGAACAATATCGCAAATGGGCAGATTACGAATTTGAGTGGAAAAGAAAACGGCAGGAATCAATACAGGCATTGGTATTTCCCTTCCCGTATCGGGAAGGGCAGCGTGATCTTGTGAAATATGTTTATCAGACAATTTACCATAGCAGAAAATTGTTTACAGTAGCCCCTACCGGAATCGGCAAAACAATTTCAACGCTTTTTCCATCGATACAGGCAATGGGAAGAGGAATGGGTGACAAATTATTTTATTTAACTGCAAAAACAATAACGCGTACGGTTGCGGATGATACCTTTGAATTATTAAGAAAGCAGGGACTTTTCTTTAAAAGTGTAGTATTAACAGCAAAAGAAAAAATATGCCCAATGGAAGAAACAGAGTGCAATCCCATCGCGTGTCCCTATGCGAAAGGACATTATGACCGCATTAACGATGCTATTTTTGATTTATTAACAAAGGAAGACAGATATACGCGGGAAAAGATTGAGGAATACGCAAAAAAGCATACAGTCTGTCCGTTTGAAATGGGATTGGATATGAGTTTGTTTTCTGACGGAATAATATGTGATTACAATTATGTATTTGACCCGCATGCTTATCTAAGAAGATTTTTTTCAGAAGGAATAGAGGGCAATTACTTATTTTTGATTGACGAGGCGCATAATCTGCTGGATCGTGGCCGTGAGATGTATAGTGCAGTGC
>JAEWWQ010000286.1 GCA_023458855.1 Bacillota bacterium | reverse complement strand
ATGTTTTATAATACTTTCACTATAACATGTATCATAATCCATAACAATTAAGAAATACCATATCATACTTCCCCATTGTTACTACTCTATTTTTAATCGAATCATATTCCACGATAGGGGTAGCATTGAGAATTTTACAACTTCTTTTATTATTTGAATATCATCTACCTCACGAGGCTTTATTGCTTCATGATCTATTAAATTTGTCATCTTTTTGTCTTCATGTTGTAACACCATATGTTGAATACCTTCTTGCATTATAAAATTTTCTATTTTTGTTGTTACTTGTATTGCTTCTTCTTCGTTGCGGCTTACTGCAAATATAATAATCTCTTTCCGCTCAATATTATGTACAATAACACTATCTATATATGGTACATTTTTAAATTCTTCACAGTCATAGGAATCACATTCCAGTACTTCTTGTAATACGCATCCTCTTCCGTATTTTGATGTATAAGCAAATGGATAATAGATTGGTTGTAACCAGACTCCACCATTTCTTTCTGTCATAATTGCAGCACTGATATTGGTTAAGAGCGATTGACACGCAATCTTGATCCTATCCGCATACTTCAGGAAATTCATCATCATACTGGCAAATAACAAAGTGTCCTCCATAGAATATATTTGTTCACTCAGAGTAGGTGCTACCTGCCATGGTGCTTCATCTACCTGTGATGCCACTTCAACATCAGGTATTGACCATACGCCCCATTCATCAAAACTAATATTGATTACTTTATGAGAACGTTTTTTTGCCTTTACGAAATCACAGGTTCCTATTACTGTCCGAATATATTGTTCCATGTCCATCGACTGTGCCAAAAAATATTTGGTTCCCTTATCCTGATTTCCATAATATTGATGAAGTGAAATGTAATCCACATAATCATAAGTGTAGCTAAGCGTTGTTGCTTCCCACTCAGGATACGTAGGCATATCTGATTTTGCACTTCCACAGGACACCAATTTTATTGTGCTATCCACTTGTTTCATTGCTTTTGCTGTTTCCTGAGCCAGTCTTCCGTATTCATCCGCAGTTTTGTGACCAATCTGCCAGTCACCATCCATTTCGTTTCCAAGGCACCATGTTTTTATACCATAAGGTTTATCAATGCCATGTTTTTTTCTCAGATCACTATATAATGTGCCACCTTCCATATTGCAATACTCAACAAGTGATACCGCGTTTTCTATTCCTTTTGTTCCAAGATTTACAGCAAATATAGGTTCTATTCCAGCTTTTTCAGCCCATTTCATAAATTCATTTGTACCAAATTCATTTGTTTCTATAGCACGCCAGGCAATCTCTAATTTTCTCGGTCTTTTTTCAATAGGGCCTACTCCGTCCCGCCAATCATAGCAAGACACAAAATTACCTCCCGGATAACGGATTCCGGTCACTTCCATTTCCTTCACTTTTTCCAATACATCTTTCCTGAAACCATCCTCATCTGCTGTTGGATGTGCAGGTTCATAAATTCCAGAATATACGACCCTGCCCATATGTTCCACAAAAGAACTGTAAATTCGTTTATCAATTGTACCTTTTACAAATTTTTTATTTATTACAATAGATGCTTTCATCTATATCTACCTCGCTATTCTTTTACTCCTGATGTCGCAATTCCTTCTACAAAATATTTTTGACAGAAAATATACAATATTAAAAGCGGTGCCAATGATATCATTGTTGCAGCTAAAGTAGGACCATACTTAATTACTTTATTACCGACTAAAACCGCCAGGCCCGCTGATAGAGTACGTTTATCTGGTGAACTTGTTAACATCAGAGGATATAACAAATCATTCCAGTTATTCATAAAATGAAAAATCGCTAAACTTACAATTGCCGGCTTACACAATGGCAGCATTAATGACCAGTAAATTCTAAACTCGCTCATTCCGTCCATTCTTCCTGATTCTTCAATTGATTTTGGCAACCCCTGAAAAAATGATTTCATCATATAAATACCAAATGCGCTTGTTGCTCTCGGTAAAATTAAGCCTGCATAAGTATCTAATAATTTTAATTTATATACTTCTATATAGAGCGGTGTCATTATAATCTGAAATGGAACCATCATTGTCAATAATATAATAGAGAAAATCAATTTCGACCCTTTAAAATTCATTCTCGCAAATGCATATCCTGCCATGGAATCAAATAATACACTAAGAATGGTAACTCCGCCTGCAAAAAATACGGTACTTTTTAACATTGAAAAAATCGGTATACTTTTTGTCACGTATTGATACTGAGCAATTGTCCATTCTTTTGGAAAAAAAGAGGGCGGAAATGCTATGACTCCTATGTCTGTTTTGAAAGAAGAAACAAATAACCAGATAATAGGCATTAATACTGTACATGCAATTCCAATCGATACAATAAGGCAAATTACTTTCCCTATTTTTATTTTACCAGACATTGTTACCATCTCCTTTCTCCAATACGAATTTTCTTAAAATAAATGTAATAACCGCTATCATGACAAATAAATATACTGATATAGAAGACGCATACCCTAAGTTATAAGGTGCCGTCTGGAATCCTCTGTCATATATATATTGCACGATTGTTTCAGTCCTGTTCAATGGTCCTCCTTGTGTCATAACATAGGTCTGATCAAATACCTGCATAGATGATATGGTCGTCGTTACAATACAGAAACTGATTGTTGACCAAATCCCAGGAATCGTAATACGCACAAATTTCATAAAGCCATTTGCGCCATCCATTTCTGCTGCTTCATATAAAGAAGATGATATATTAAGAACTGCTGCTGTTATTAAAGTCAGGGTATAACCAAATCCTTTCCAGGCTGTTACCACGATTACTGTAGCTAATGCCAGATCTGGATCCTTTAAAAAAGAAATTGTCTCGCATCCAAATTCTTTTAACAGATAAGGTATCAGCCCCATGTTTGGATCCAATAGCATTGACCACACAATACCGATTGCTGTCATTGAACATACGAACGGAAGATAATAAATAGAACGCAATGCTTTTGTAAATTTATTATTCTTCGCTACATAGCTTGAAAGCAGTAATGCCAATCCAACCTGTAACGGTACTTCAAATAATGTAAATACCAAACTATTCATAGTTGCGTTACTGACTCTATGATCTGCAAACAACTTTCTAAAATTGGTAAATCCAGCAAATGAAATATCATTCATAAAAATATTCATATTTAAAAAACTGATAACAAAAGATGCGATTAATGGTATAAATACAAAAACAGTCAATATGCATAAAGATGGGAGAATAAAAAGATAAGCGCTTTTTTGATAATGTGGTTGATATTTCTTATTTCTATTCATTCATTTATCCTTCCTAAACGTTTCCAGTTAAAACTCTATGTCTTCTATTTATAAGAAAAAGAACTCCGTGCAGGGTGCGCACCCGCTTTCACGGAAAAAATCCTTCCAATGGCCGGATGCGCTCGGCGCGGAGAATGTGCATAGGCACATTCTTTGTTCCTAATTATTTAGAACAGCATCCATTGCATCTGATGCCTCTTGTAATGCATCTTTCGGTGTGGCGGCCCCTGTCATTACTTTTTCAAACATTGGTACCATTACATCATGATCGATCTGACTGGAAAGTGAATATCCCAAATTATAAGATCTGCCAATTTCAGTTGCTTTTGAAATAGAGTTCAATACTTCATCATTTACAATTTCGGGATCCTCTGCCAAAGTTTTAGACCAGACCGGAAATCCATTTTTCTGTGACCATTCTTTTAAGACTGCATCTGAAAGCCAATATTTCATAAATTTGTAAACGGCTGCTTTCTTTGTATCATCTATTCCTTTTGGAATTACATAGCTGCATCCGCCCGCTGGTGAAAATGATCCTGCACTTCCGGCAACACATGGAGCAATGCCAAAGTTAATATTCTGTTCTCTTAAACCGTTTATTTGCCATGGTCCGCTCATATACATGGCAATCTGCCCTGCCTGTAACATGGTATCAGCATCAGAACCTGTTATATTCATGGGTGATACTTTCTTATTCACGGTTAAGTCTTGTAACCACTCCAATGTTTTTAAGTTTTCTTCTGAATTTAATAAATTAGTGTTCGTAAGCGGATCATCTGCATCTCCGCCATTTGCCCATAGAAACTGCATATAGGTAGCATCTGTTGGTAGGGCAAGTCCATACTGATTTTTAGACTCGTCTGTTAATTTTTCTGCATAATCTGCCAATTCATCTAATGTTGCAGGAGGGGTATCAGGATCAAGTCCGGCTGCTTTAAACAGATCCTTATTCCAATATAAATAAGAAACATTATATTGCATTGGTGTACCGTATAATCTTCCATCAACATAAGATAGATCTAAAACATTGCTCAGAAAATTGGTCTGTTCAACCCCAGATACATCCCAAAAATCGCTGATATCTTCCAGAGAATCATTACTTACATAAGGTGCAATGTTTTCAACACCAAACAATACAAAATCAGGTGCTGTATTCGTTGCAATTGATGCAGGTAACTTCTGTTGCAGCGTATCATTTGGCATAATATCCATTTTGATTGTTATATTATCTGTATTTGTTGCATTGTAATTATCTACTATTTCTCTTAAAATATCACCGTCTGAACCTGTGAATACGTTCCAAAAATTTAACGTAATGGAATTCTCCGCAGCAGTTTCTGACACACTTTCACTTGTCACATCTGTACTTCCTGCCTCAGTTGAAGATGCTTTATTACCACATCCGACCAATGACACTATCATTGTTACTGCCAATAAACCCGCTAATACTTTCTTTTTCATGTATTACCTCCCAAAAATTATTGTTTTAAGTAAGTTTCAAAAGAAGTAATCTTTACTTTTATATGCAAATGTTTTACTATTAAATAAGCGAATATCTTGATGATTCATTAAAACTCCTGCCCGGGAACGAATCGTCGGGATATTTTCTTTTGACCTCCTTTCTATATTTTTATTTGCATTGTGTAATAATTACATTCTTAAAAGAGTATGAAAAACCTTTAATTTTCATTGCGTACTCGAGTACTCTTTTAGTTATTATAGGCTACACATATTTATTATGTCAATTCATTTTATCAACAATTTAATGAAATTGTTATTGTGCACTAAAATCTACGTTGTATTCTGTGCATATTTCTTCTCACACTTCCAGTCATGCCGCCACAGTCGGCACACATAATTAGCGAGAAGAAGACGCCTGCGGCTTCTTCCTGTGTGAGATTTAGAAATTCTTAGATGTGGTTCTTTCACATCTTAGAATTTCTTCTCACACTACTCCCCTAAATAATGCTGCAACTGCTGCCTCATAATCTGACAGCCTTTGTGACTTTTTGATCTGCTTTAATTCCTTATGGCCTTCAGGAAATAGTTCTATCATATAAACCCAGAGTTCCTTCATTTTGAAAAGAATATTTCTGTCTCCAAATAATATCTTCTGATACTCTTCATAGATCCTGTCATGGAATAATTTTAGCTTCATGGTATCAAATTCAGCATTATTAAAAATCTGTCCAACCAAAAAAGGATTTCTGATAATCCCACGTCCCAGCATAATCGTATCTACACTGGGGAATTTCCTTGTAAAATTCTCATAATCCTCCATGGTAAAAATATCACCATTATAACAAATGGGATTTTTACTTAACGACAACGCATCCTTGAATACATTCCAATTTGGTTTGTTCTTATAATAGTCTGTTTGTATTCTCGGATGAACCGTAAGTTCCTTTATCGGATATTGGTTAAAAACCTCAATTAATTCATAGAATTCTTCCGGATCTGCCTTCCCGATTCTGGTTTTAATAGATATTTTAACAGGAAGTTTTTCAAAAACATCTTCCAAAAATGAATTAAGTGCATCCGGTCTTGCAAGAAATCCTGCACCTTTTCCTTTGGCTACCACCGTTCCTGACGGACACCCCAGATTCAGGTTAATTTCTTCATACCCTAACTTCCGGATAACTTCCGCCGTACTGATAAAATCTGATGACTTATTAGTCAATATCTGTGGGACCAATGTCAATCCTTCATTATTTTCCGGCAGGATATCATTGATTTCTCTTTTTGACATTGTACGGTGTTCGCTTGCTACAATAAAAGGAGCAAAATATTTTTCTATATTTCCAAAATAAGACTGATATGCATTTCGATAAATATACCCTGTAACGCCTTCCATTGGTGCCATGTAAAATTTCATTCTAATAAATCTCCTATTTATTCAAAATCTTTTCCTCTATTATCAGTTCCTTTTCTCGAAAAATCAATCCTTTGATTTTAATCTTCCATAATCATCTCATTCAGTACATTACCTGTCGGCACAATCGGTAATACATTTGCTTCTCTTGGTATGATAAATTCTATCACGGTCGGCGTGTTTCTATTTTTTCTGGCTTCTTGAAATGCCTGTTCTATCTCACATCTTTTTTCCACCCGGATTCCTTTTGCACCGTAGCTCTCTGCCAGTTCTACAAAATCAGGCGTATACTTCGGACATTCCTTATTGGGTTGATTGCAGTCTTTCTGACAGCTTTTTCTGTACCTTAAGCAGGTATTGGAATATCTTTTATCAAAAAACATCTCTTGCCATTGACGTACATTTCCAAGATACCCGTTATTAAAAATACATATGATAATGGGAAGTTCATATACAACTGCCGTTGCCAACTCCTGAATATTCATTTGCATGCCCCCGTCTCCTGTAATTACCAGAACATCCATATCTGGATTTCCTATCCTGGCACCTAATGCTGCTGGAAACCCATATCCCATTGTGCCTAATCCGCCTGACGTTAATAATCGACGGTTTTCATCC
>JAEWWQ010000285.1 GCA_023458855.1 Bacillota bacterium | reverse complement strand
ATCCTGATTAATATCCAATGCCAGATAACCACTGTTTTTTGATAATTGGGATATGGAATCTTTCGTACCGTCTGAATCAATATCAAAGAAAAATTTTTGGTCCGAAACTTCTGCTATGTTGGCATTCAGATTAATTACCAATGGATCACAGTAAGATATGGACTGCTCCACACTACTCGTATCATATTTTTCTGTAAAGCTTCTGCTCATCTCCAATTCGATCCCGAAGCTGAGCTGCCTTCCATCTGCCGTGACTACACTGCCTCTTGTACGAAAAGAGGTGTTTTCATTTTCTGAAAATACTGTACTCTGATAAGTACTGGTTACAGTATTTGCACTTGTTGTCCCCGTAGCGTACCCTTGCAGCTCCCGGAACAGATCCTCAGACGTGTTTTTCCCACTGCTATAATCACTTCCGACAGTTTCCCTTAGTTTATGCAGACTTCCATTCTTGTCATTTGCAAGCAACTGTATCAAAAACATTAGCGTTCTGACTCTGATTGTCATCGTGACATTATTTTGGGCACCTGACGAAGAAGACTGGATACGGTCAGCTGTCTTCAGATTACTGCGTAGCCCCAGAAAAGAATATTCAAGTTCCTTTTCTGTATTTTCTGTGTTCTCCGTCATATCCGAAAAATACTGTTTTAGCTTAGTATCCTTTTTCCTTGTTTCTGATGTCTTTTCTTCGGTAAGGTTACCCTCTCCTGCTGCGATTCTTGTCACTACTATAGATTCCGCTGTTACAGAATGATAGCTTCTGGCCGCTTCCATCCCAACATTACTGGAACTAATTTTCAATGCTTCCTCCATTCCTTGTATAACCCACAAAAAAGATGGTATTACCGACGAATCTTCCGTGATTCATAAGTCATACCATCCATGGTTAAACAACGCTCATAAGATTCAGCGTAATTATATACGGCCGTTTGAAAAACATTTTACTCTGCTTTTCCATATAACTACCCTGTATTCTATATATCGGAAATAAATTGTATTTCTTTACCTTTTGCATTTTCTGCCTAATGAAAACTTCACTTCTTTTTTATAATACTAATCAACACGATTATAATTAATGAGACACCCCTTCAGTATGATCTGGCGTTCTTCATCTGTCAGTTCGCCTAACTGCAATGTGAATGCTGTAAGACCACTTTCTTTTATAACATACGCAGGAATCTCTTTCTGTTTTTCTTCTACTGCCTTCTTAATATCCGGAATAAAGAGATAGTCTTTATTTCGGAATGGTAACTCTCCATTTCCAATTAAGAATGGAAGCATGCCCCAGTTGATTAGATTGGAACGATATCGCTTTGTCGCATATTCCGTCGCAATATTTGCCCATCCGCCAAGTACTTTCTGGCAGGAAGCCGCCTGTTCTCTGGCAGAACCATCGCCTGGTTTTACTGCAAAAATGGTAGAACCGAATCCTGTATTTTTCTGATCTGCGTTCTCGAATTCTTTCTGAATTACTTCAAAAAGAGAAGTTGCAGCAGGGTATGCTTTGCAGATATCTTCACCTGCCTGCCTTGCTTTCTCGGCAACCTGCACTTCTTTTGCAAGCCCTACATACGCCGGATCCTTACGGGATAATGTAAATTCTGCAAGCCCCAGCGGATTGGAACGGTAAGAAGAGGTTTCCCCTGATGGAATCAATTCATCTGTTGTCGTAACTGGATCGTGAATCTCTGATACTACCCGTAATATCAAATTGTCCGGTAAGTCACTCATTGCAGGCCAGTCTTTGATATTTGGTCCAAATTTTACTTCCACGTTCTTATCAGCAACACCCTTTGAATCGAATACTCGGTTCTCATATATGGACTTATCAAAGAAGTATTTATATTGATTCCATGTACCGTCAACATCTGTAGCTGCCGTTAAAAATCCTTTATTTGCTGCCGTTGCTGCGATAGATCTTGCATCCATAAGTGCCACAGAAGAAATCTGACCATTTTGCAGCTTGGAGCCTTCCCTGTTAGGGAAGTTTCTGGTCGAATGTCTGATACTGAATGCGTTATTTGCCGGTGTATCTCCGGCGCCGAAGCAAGGACCACAGAAAGCTGTTTTCACAATAGCACCTGTCTGCAATAATTTTGCAGCACAGCCGTTTTTAATAAGTTCCATATAGATTGGTGTTGAAGCAGGATATACACTAAGCGAGAATTCATCCGGTCCGATACTTGTTCCTGCCAGGATATCAGCTGCCGCACAGATATTCTCAAATCCGCCACCTGCACATCCCGCAATAATACCTTGTTCTACATATAATTTGCCATCTATAATCTTATCGGTTAATTTGTAATCTACCGCTCCGTCAAGGCTTACCAGTGCCTTCTGCTCCACATCATGCAAGATGTCTTTCAGATTTGCATTTACCTCTTCGATCGTATATACATTGCTTGGATGGAACGGCATTGCGATCATCGGTTTTATCTTGCTAAGATCTATCTGAATCATTCCATCATAATACGTTACTGTTCCCGGATTCAGTTCTGCAAAGTCCCCGCTCCGTCCGTGAATATCATAGAATTCTTTGATCTTATCATCTGTTCTCCAGATGGAAGACAGGCATGTTGTCTCCGTTGTCATAACATCGATACCAATTCTGAAATCAGCACTTAACGATGCAACGCCTGGTCCTACAAATTCCATTACTTTATTCTTTACATAACCATTGCTGAATACCGTACCAATAATTGCAAGTGCCACGTCCTGCGGACCTACACCTTTCATTGGTGTCCCTGTCATATATACGCCGACAACATCAGGCATGTTGATATCATACGTCTGGTTCAATAATTGCTTTACAAGTTCCGGGCCGCCTTCGCCCATTGCCATCGTACCCAATGCGCCATAACGGGTATGACTGTCCGAACCGAGGATCATTCTGCCTCCGCCTGCCAGCATCTCCCTTGCAAACTGGTGAATGACTGCCTGATGCGGCGGTACATATATTCCCCCATATCTCTTCGCACAGGTAAGGCCAAATACATGGTCATCTTCATTAATCGTTCCACCGACTGCACAAAGTGAGTTATGGCAGTTTGTTAATACGTAAGGTACCGGGAATTTTTCCAGTCCTGATGCACGTGCCGTCTGGATAATTCCTACAAATGTAATATCATGAGAAGTCAACTTATCAAATTTGATTTTTAACTTGTCCATATTACCGGATGTATTATGCTTCTCCAGAATTCCATATGCGATTGTATTCTTAGATGCTGCTTCTTTTGTAATTTCTACTCCAGTCTTACTCTTAATAGCAGCTGTAGCTCCCGCGCTATCAGGAATAATCTCTGTTCCATTTACAAGGTATGCCCCACCTTCTGATATTGTAACCATGTGAATCCTCCTACTTGTGTATTCTGTTTATCTCATTATGTTCTTATTTCTAAGCCAAGTTATCTCAACCTTAGTTATTATATAGTATTCTGCTATCTAAAGCAATCCATTTATCGCGTTAATCTGCTGAAAGGCTGTGCTCAGTATTTTGGTAGTACCACTTTATCCAGATGCCATATCTCATCTACATATTGCTGAATCGTTCTGTCAGATGTAAACTTTCCAGCGCATGCAATATTTGTCATTGCCATTTTTGCCCAACGCTTCTCATCTTTATAAGCTTCCTCAATGCGTTTCTGTGCTTCTTCATAAGCCCGGAAATCCTTTAAGATAAAATAAGTATCTGCCTTGGCAGTAGATTGTGTATTCAGCAGTGAATTATATAATGGACGGAATAATTCTGTATCATTCTTTGCATAAGTTCCATTTACAAGCTGCATCAGTACTTCACGAATTCCCGCATCATTATTGAAAATTTCCATAGGATTATAACCGCCAAAGTTTTCATACTTAATTACCTCGTCTGCATTAAGTCCAAAGATAAATGCATTGTCTTCTCCTACTTCTTCGACGATCTCTACATTTGCACCATCCATAGTGCCAAGTGTTGGGGCACCATTTAGCATGAACTTCATATTACTGGTTCCCGATGCTTCTTTACTTGCTGTTGAGATCTGTTCCGATACATCTGCCGCTGCAAATATCAATTCTGCATTGGAAACACGATAATTCTCAATAAATACAATTTTAATCTTGTCTCTGATACTATTATCATGATTGATTACATCCGCAACGGAATTAATGAGTTTAATTGTTAATTTTGCATTCTGATATCCAGCTGCTGCCTTTGCACCAAAAATAAATGTTCTTGGATAAAATTCTTTATTTGGATTTTTCTTCAGTTCATTATACAAATACATAATGTGCAGGATATTAAGCAACTGCCGTTTGTATTCATGCAATCTCTTAACCTGAGCATCAAAAATAGAACGCGGATTCACTTCAATTCCATTATGTTCCATAATGTATTTTGCGAGGCGGACTTTATTCTTATATTTGATATTCATAAATTCCTGCTGTGCCTTCTCATCATCTGCGTATAACTTTAACTTACTGATCTTAGGAAGATCCGTAATCCAATCGTTACCGATATGAGCTGTTATCCAGTCTGCCAGCAGCGGATTTCCATGCAGCAGAAATCTTCTCTGTGTAATCCCATTTGTTTTATTATTGAACTTCTGAGGCATCATTTCATAAAAATCACTTAATTCCTGATTTTTCAATATTTCTGTATGAAGTCTGGCAACACCATTGACTGAATAACCTGCCACAATGGCAAGGTGGGCCATTTTTACCTGTCCATCATAAATAATTGCCATTTTCTGAATTTTCTGTTGATCGCCTGGATATTTTTTCTGTATTTCAAGTATAATTCTCCTATTGATCTCTTCCACAATCTGATAGATTCTCGGAAGTAATCGGGAAAATAGTTCAATCGGCCATTTTTCCAATGCCTCTGCCATAATAGTATGATTTGTATACGCACAGGCATGTGTTGTAATTTCCCATGCTTCTTCCCAGCTTAGGTCATGCTCATCCATAAGCAGTCGCATTAATTCTGCTATGGCTACGGTCGGATGGGTATCATTCATCTGAAAGATTGCCTTTTCATGTAACTTATGAATATCATCATGCTTACGCATATATTTTTCAATTGCTTCCTGAATACTTGCAGAAATGAAAAAATATTGCTGTTTTAAACGGAGTTCCTTTCCGGCATAGTGATTGTCATTCGGATATAGTACTTCCACAATATTTCTCGCAAGATTTTCCTGTTCTACTGCCTTCTGATAATCACCTTTGTCAAAAGAATCGAGACGGAAACATTCTACAGGCTCTGCATCCCAGATACGAAGTGTATTTACAATCCCATTTCCATACCCTACTACTGGCAGGTCATATGGGATTGCTCTCACAGACTGATATCCCTCCTGTCTGAAACGCTGTTTTCCCTCCGCATCCGTATCAATCACAACATAACCGCCGAATTTTACTTCTTTGGCGTACTCCGTTCTTCTAAGTTCGAATGGATTAGGTTCCTTTAACCAGTCATCCGGTTCCTCTACCTGATATCCGTCACTGATCTCCTGTTTGAACATTCCATAATGATAACGGATACCGCAGCCATATGCCGCATATCCAAGTGTTGCAAGTGAATCCAGAAAGCAGGCGGCCAGACGTCCAAGGCCGCCATTTCCAAGAGCCGCATCCAGTTCTTGATCTTCTATTACATTCAGGTCAGCACCAAGTTCATTTAACGCCTCTCTTACCTCATCATAAGCCTTTAGATTAATGATATTATTGCCAAGTGCCCTTCCCATCAGAAATTCCATGGATAGATAATATACGATCTTAGGATCCTTCTCGTCATATTCCTTCTGTGTTTTCATCCAGCCATCTATGACAACATCTTTAATTGCATAGGAAACCGCCTGAAATATTTGTTGGTTTGTCGCTTCCTCCAATGTTTTCCTGTACAAAGTCTTAATATTATAAAGTACGCTTCTTATAAAGAGTTCCTTATCAAATGCAGTGTTCGGTTTCTTTTTATTTATATTCATACTCTTCCCCTTTTCTTTCTATAAATTTTGGTTTTTAGCATAATTATCTATTATTATAGCGTATTTTGTGCAAATTGTAAACGCAATAGAAAGGCGCAGTTACCATGTCGGTAGCCACGCCCTTGATTCTCTCTTATCTTGTAACAGCTAATATCACATTTTCACCGTTTACATTCCATTCTTTGCCGTTTTCCGTCATTTTACCGGTTACAATCTTATCCGCTAATACTTTACCTGCAATAGAAGCTTCATTTTCCGTAATAATGTCTGCAATTTTATCGTTGCCATTTACATATACCGTAATATGGTCCGTTACTTCAAAGTCTGCATCTTTACGCATTGTCTGGATCTTGCTGATAATCTCATAGACGAATCCTTCTTCTACTAATTCTTCTGTCAGATTTGTATCCAGGACGACCGTAATACCATTATAGGATTCAGATATGAATCCTTCTACCTGCGCTGCATCAATAAGAAGATCTTCTTTTTCCAATACTTCATCGACACCATCCAGTGTAATCGTAAGCGTTCCTTTTGCATTCAACTCATCCATAGCCGCATTACCATCAATGCTGGCTAATACTTCTTTTAACGCATTCAGCTGTTTACCGAAACGCTTTCCTAATGTCTTTAACTGCGGTTTAAAAGAATAGGAAGTAAAGTCTCTTACATCATCTGTAAATACAGCTTCTTTTACATTCAGCTCATCTTCAATAATCTCTACATAGAAATCTGACAACGCTTTTTCTGCCTTGATGTACATCTTGCCGATTGGCTGTCTGTTTTTAATATTCGCAGTATTTCTTGCTGCACGTCCGAGAACAACTGTCTCTAATACTTCTTCCATATCCTCTTCCAGCTTCTTATCAATAAATGCTGCATCTGCAACCGGGAAGTCACATAAGTGGATACTTTCCGGAGCTGTCTTATCAATGCTTCTTACAAGGTTCAGGTAAATTTCCTCTGTCAGGAACGGAATCATTGGTGCCGCAACTTTTGCAACTGTAACAAGCGATGTATAAAGCGTCATATATGCATTGATCTTATCTTGTTCCATTCCTTTGGCCCAGAAGCGTTCACGGCCTCGCCTTACATACCAGTTACTCATATCATCCACAAATTCCTGTAAGGCTCTTGCAGATTCCGGAATCTTGTATGCTGCAAGGTTGTTATCTACTTCTGTGATCAATGTGTTCAATTTGGATAGTAACCACTTATCCATAACCGGAAGCTTGCCATATTCCAACGTATATTTTGTCGCATCAAAGCTGTCGATGTTCGCATATAATACAAAGAACGCATACGTATTCCACAATGTTCCCATGAATTTACGTTGTCCTTCCTGTACTGCTTTGCCATGAAAACGATTCGGTAACCATGGAGCTGAATTAATATAGAAGTACCAGCGGATTGCATCTGCGCCATAAGTTTCCAATGCATCAAACGGGTCGACAGCATTTCCTTTCGACTTAGACATCTTTTGTCCATTCTCATCCTGTACATGACCAAGGACAATAACATTCTCGTATGGGGCTTTATTGAATAACAACGTAGATTCTGCAAGTAAGGAGTAGAACCATCCTCTTGTCTGGTCAACTGCCTCCGATATAAATTGTGCAGGAAACTGCTGTTCAAATAATTCTTTATTTTCAAATGGATAATGATGCTGCGCAAAAGGCATTGCTCCTGAATCAAACCAGCAGTCAATTACCTCTGGTACACGTTTCATCTGTTTTCCGCATTCCGGACAGGTAATAGTAATCTCATCAATATAAGGTCTGTGCAGTTCAACTGTCTTAGCTGCCGGATTACCGCTCATCTTCTCTAATTCTTCACGGCTTCCAATGGCATGCATATGAC
>JAEWWQ010000284.1 GCA_023458855.1 Bacillota bacterium | reverse complement strand
TCATAAAGGTAATCATCTAATGGGTAGCGATATTGTTTGATCATGACAAGAATATCTGGTTTTTCCTTCATAATAGGAAAAATAATGACCCCTTCTGCCTGCTCTGTTTTTGTGATTATCTTTATCTTTTCTATCGGATTTCTGGATACAAAATAGTAATGAAATGGCTTCCCCGAATGCGTAAGCGCATCCATTTCAAATAAATTTAAAAACAAATTATGTGTCAGCTGCCTGATTGCAGTATATTTTTTTATTTTCATAAACATCTCCTATTAGTACAAAAATAATCGACGCCATTTCTGACCCCGATTATTAAAACTACTATTTTTTATGAAACCATAGATTGCAATAATTTTTGCATTGCCTTTAATACGCCGTCATTTACATTGGTATCTGCGATGTATTTTGCTGCTTTCTTTACTTCTTCCCTCGCATTTCCTATTGCGATACTAAAAGATGCATGCTGAAGCATCTCAATATCATTTAGATTATCTCCAAACGCCATTGTTTCTTCTTCTGTAACATGCAGGATTTTTTGCAGTTTTTGCAACGCAATTCCTTTGTTAGCAAGCTTACTGGAACAATCTATCCACATCTTACCTGCACAGCTCATTTGAAATCTGTTCTGCCATTTCGGAATAAAGCTTTCGGCTGCTTTATTTTCCGCATCATTTACATGATAGAGTGAGACCTTTACAATATCATCATCAATAGGTGTCTGCAGGTCGGGAATCTGCATAACATCAAAGTGATAAGAATTCCTAAGCCAGATAGACATTTTAGACTTTGAATCTAATACATACACACATTTTTTACCGCATAACATCATATCGCATCCCGGAATAGACAAAATATCTGCTGCCATTTCCCTGGCAACTTTCTGATCGATTACCTCACTGCTGTAGATGTCATCGCAATTGCGGATAATGCTTCCTCCATCCGTGATATAATAAATTTCCTCCGCTACCGGTGCAAATAATTTTTTTATACTGACAAATTGTCTGCCACTCGCAGCCACAAATATTACACCGCGTTTTCTTAGCTCATGAATTACTTCAAATATCACCGGATTAATCTGATCGGAGCCGTCCGGAACCAATGTACCGTCAATATCGCTGATTATTAATTTTACCATGGGCATACCTCTTCCCTATCGTATTTCATAATTCAACTATATTGAGAATCTTACAGCTTGTCAACCAACTCTACAAATTTTGAGATCTTTTGTCATAAATAATTGATTTTATTACTTATGATGCATAAATAAAATTAGCTTCATACGCACTTAACGCATGTATGCTTTGAAATTCCGTCGGTCTCTGCAGTACAGATGTATGCTGCAAGCCCGATGCCTGTTCAGTTCCATTATTCTCTGTTGTTTTCTCTGCTGATGGTGCCAGCTTTATATTGGTCACCGTCTCCGTATCACCAATTTTTGTCGTTATCACCAGCTTTCTGCTTCCATCCGGATTCGTTACAATTTCCGTAGTAACTTCTGTTTCTTCATCACTTCCACTACTGCTGCCTGCCGCTGAGGATTCTGTAGTGGTCTTAGCACTATTTGCCTGATATAAATCTATCGCATTCGCATTCGTTGTTTTTGCAGTGACCGCTTCTGTCTCATCTGACACAGCTGTCACTTTTGGAAATGCTACCTTATTATCCGTATCTGAGTTTGTATTATTGTACTGAAAATACGCATTAAAATAACTTAATCCTGATATTTCCATACTATTTCCTCCTTTCTGCAAATTTGCTGCTATTCATATTATATAAAAAAGCTAAAGACAGCACTTTTAATGAAGTTTATCGTTCCATCGATTTTTGCGCTGTCCTTAGCATATACTTCTTTATATTATATCGGACAAAGATATAAAAATATAATACCCATTTAATTATTTTTTTTAATTTGTCGCCTCTGTATCACTGTTTTGCTGTATATCTGGTGGCATTCCTCCGCCAGGTCCCCCACGCTGCGGTCCTCCTTCCGGCATTTCCCCGTCCGCAGGCAGTTCCGGTGCCTCACCGGTCATATTTCCTCTGGGTCCGCCAAATCCACCTCCCATCATACCTATCTGAGCTTCTGATCCATCTTCGGAGATACTTGTCATTACCTGCGTTAACGTCACACTTGTCAATTCTTCACCTTTACTCTTAACTGTATATTCCGTATCCTGCGCAAGCGTATCGGTGCTGACTAACACACATTGGTATGTCTTGACAGGGGTTACTGATGCTATACTCGTTCCTTCTGCAGACACAATTTCAAATGTCGTACCTGCTTCCTGCTGCTGATCAAATACAACCATCAGCCCATTTTGTGTAGAACTGTCGCTGATTCCCTGTGCCATTCCTGAACTTCCTGCTATTATCAATGTGCCCCCGGAAACATCAAATGTACTGTCATAATCAACTGAGCCATTACCATCATTAGTAGGTCCGAACACGGTTACATTACCACCTGTCATTGTAATAGAACCGTTGGCATCAATGCCATCCCCCATTGAGTCTACGAAAACAGTACCACCATTTATTGTAATATTATGGTTTACTTCGGTTTCTTCACTATTTGCAGCATTTATGCCATCATCATTGGATGTAATTGTAATCTCACCGCCATTAATCTCAATACCAGATCCTTCCAGTCCCTCCTGACATTCATTTGCTGTAATTGTGCCGCCATTAACAGTCAGTGTTGTATCCGTGTGAATGGCATCATCCCCCACGGTTAACATAAGTACTCCAGAGGTAATGACAAGCTCCTCATTTACATTTAATCCATCCTGCGCAGCTACTATGGTAATTGACGCATCATCTATATAGAGTGCATCTTTAGCTACAATTGCATGATTATAATTTCCGTTAACTGTAAGCGCACCATTTCCATTTATATACAGGTCCGCTTTTGAGAATATGGCAGCATCCGGGTCGGTTTCCGTTTCTTCTTCATATACATACGTCTTCGCATCCGTTAACACATTTTCGGTCCCTGCTGCAACCGTAAGAATGACTTCTTTTGCTTTTTTTGCGTAGATCACTGCACTATCAGAACAAGTAATATCCGCATTATTTAATACTATCTGTACGCTGTCTTCTTTCTCCGCATCTATTTGTATCTGACCGTCCTTTAGTGTTCCGCTGATTACATATGTGCCTGCCGAAGAGATTGTTATAATACCATCGTTTTCACTTGCACCATCGCCTTCTATACTGGCACTTGATTCATCCAGTATAATCTGAGTCGCATTTTCATCCCACGAACTGGATACCGTTGAAGTAGTAACCACTTCTTCATTGCCCCCTGTCATTACTTCCTCTTCTGCCTTTTCCGTTGTTGTAGCCTGAGTGCTTTGACATCCCACTAAGGTACATGCTAGCATAAGTGCAATCACCGTACTTTTCATTTTTTTTATTTTTAATCCCATAACCGCTCCATCTTCTTTTTATAATATTTTTATAATATTTATAATATTTCGTTTCCTCTGCTGGCTACTCTTCCGCAGACTATATTCAGGTTTCCATTTCTACACCTTAACTCATCCAAAAATTCTTTTTCCGAATCTTCCTTTTTTAGCAAAATACGATATTGCAGTTCATATAAACTTCCCATATTTGTTGTTTTTACCAGATTCAGTTTTGCATTATTCGTGTATTTTTCAAATAAGTCATCAAAAATACCATTATAATCAAGATTTTCCGGAATTGTAATTTTCAGTTCTTTCTCTTCCATTTTCTGTTCCCCAAAAGAAGTGCAGGTCAGCACCACTGTTGCCAGTCCGATAATGAGCAGGAATATCACCGCATATCCTATGTACCCCATTCCTGTTGCCAGTCCGATTGCCATCGCAAAGAAAATACTGCTGATTTCTTTTGCCGAACCCGGTACCGAGCGGAAACGGACCAGACTGAAAGCGCCAAGTACAGCAACTCCCGTTCCAAGATTTCCATTTACCAGCATGATCACTATCTGTATCATGGCCGGCAATAATGCTAATGTTATTACAAAACTTTTATTATAAATATTTTTGTACATATAGATTGCTGCTGCTGCAATTCCTAATATCATTGATACTACCGTACAGATCAGAAAACTTTGAATTGTAATTGTTGATGTCGTTGTAAGATTTAATATACTATTAAGCAATGTTTTGCCCTCCTATTGTTTGTTTGAAAATATTTTTCTGATAGCAAGTTCCATATTTTGAAAATGAATTAGAATAAATTCCCAACTTCGTTAATAGATGCGATAACCATAATGGCATCGTTCCGGGTATTTTGATTTCCATCAAAAAGCGATCTGGTTCCATTACCGGTTCTCCATAATCACCTTTTGACAGATCCAGGTCATAATCCCGCCACCTGATATTGGTGTCAAAAGTAATTCTTAAATTTGGATCTTCCTTGCCAAAAAATGCAATTCTGTCATATGCAATATATACTTTCGGCACTGGTTCATGCATTTTGAAAAACCAGTCAATTTCACTTAATATCTGTGTTTTTTCTGCCGTCTGCTTCTTATCAACCAGATATCCCATAGCTTGTTGCAGGCTCATTGGTACTCTTCTTTTATATACCACACCTTTGTACTTCTTTTTTAATTCAAGGAACACTGTATCATTTTGACCCGGAATTCCATAACTGCGCAGCCTGAACTTTTCCTTATAAACCGGTTTTTCAATTGATGTTCGTATTAACTCATAGGTATCTGTATCAAAATAGATATTACTTATTGTGTGTAATCCATATTCATCTATCTGCATGAATTCCTGCAAGCACTTTCTTAACTGTTCATATTGCTCAGGTGTTAATAAATATTTTTTTTCATATCGTTTAAATACTGTCTGACTCATACTGTTTACCTCCTGCTCTGTGTTCTGTCCTTTTACCTGCTCCCATCATATACCCGAATACTTAAAATAGTCTGAAAAACCTTTTTCAGCTTTTTTTCAGCTTTCTTCTGAACGCTTGCTATTGTATTCTATTCATTTTATACTTGTTTATAAGGATGATCAGAAAGGTATGGTTATTACTATGAAGATATTAATTGTAGAAGATGAGGTACGTTTAGCCGAAACGCTCGGCCAGATTATGTTAGAGCAGAAATATAATGTAGATATTGTACATGATGGGGAATCAGGACTGGATTATGCGCTGAGCAGTATCTATGATGTGATTGTACTTGATGTAATGCTCCCAAAGATGAATGGATTTGATGTGGTGCGTTCTATGCGGGAACAAAAAAATGCTACCCCTGTTATTCTATTAACAGCACGAGATGAAACTGTTGACAAAATTACCGGGCTCGACTGCGGCGCAGATGATTATATGACAAAACCTTTTGTTCCGGAAGAGTTACTGGCACGTATCCGTGCTCTTTCCAGAAGACAGGGCGAAGTTGTATTTGAAGAACTTCATTTTGCCGATCTGACCCTGAATATATCAACTTATACTTTACTATGCGGTGTGAAATCTGTTCATCTGGGGTTTAAAGAATTTGAGATACTTAAATTACTAATGGGCAACCCTGCCATGGTCTTTCCAAAAGAAAGCATTATTGATAAAGTATGGGGAAGTGATTCCGATGCGGAAGATAATAATGTAGAAGCCTATATCTCATTTTTGCGGAAGAAATTCTTTTTTCTTGGTTCCCGGGTAACTATTGGTACCGTCCGCAAGGTAGGTTATCACCTGACTGAAAATGAATAGTTATTTATTACACATAGACAGGAGTTTTTATGATTCAAAAATTAAAGAGAAAATTTGTATTTATTAATATGATATCCGTCAGCACAATTCTTCTTACAGCCTTTATCCTGGTCGGAGTCACAAATTATTCCAGACAGCAACACGAATTTCAGGATATCTTAGGAAGAACCATGGACGAGACCAACCGATCCAATATTCCAAAAGTAGAAATCGGAAATCCTAAAGCAGACAATAAATTCAACCCTTCGACTACTTTCTGGGTGGTTCTTGACAGCACTGGTTCCATTACAAGTACTGCAACCGACAATGTTGAAATTACTGGTGAAAATCTAAATGACGCCATAGCCAATGCATTAGATTCCTCCGCTGACAAGGGCTATATTCGCTCACTAAATTTATACTTTCTGAAAAAGTCCAATCCGGACGGCATCCGCATTGTTTTTCTTGATGTGCAGACTCAGGTACAATCTTTTCACACTTTAATTCTTACATTATGCATTTTTGCTGCAGGCGGCCTATTTGCATTTTTTCTGATCAGTGTATATCTTGCCAAATGGTCTGTCAGACCTGTTGAGGAAGCATGGGAACGTCAACGCCAGTTTATTGCCGATGCCTCTCATGAATTAAAGACTCCTTTGACTGTAATTCTTGCTAATGCAGGAATTATCCTGAATCATAAAAAAGATACCATTGAGAGTCAGCAAAAATGGATTTTATTTGTCAAAGACGAGGCTGAACGCATGAAAAAGCTAGTGGAGGACATGCTCTTCCTTGCAAAATCCGACGCCTCAAAATTGCCTTCTATAAAAAGTGAATTGAATATGAGTGATCTGGTATGGAGTGCTTCTCTTCCGTTTGAATCAATTGCTTTTGAGCAGGGAATTGTATTAGAAAGTGAGATTACGCCTGATATTAAAATGCTGGGAAGTGAAAAAGAATTGAAACAATTAATCGGTATCCTGCTGGATAATGCCTGTAAATATGCATCAGCGAAAGGAACTGTAACAATACATCTCTATAAAACAGATAAAATTCATCTTAACATTCACAATACCGGCAGCTTAATTACAGAGGAACAGCAAAAACACCTTTTTGAAAGATTTTACCGTACTGACGAATCCCGTGATCGTAAGGCTGGCGGATATGGTCTTGGACTGGCAATTGCCAAAAGTATTATTGACCATCATCACGGAAAAGTCGCAGTCAGAAGCTCCGAATACGCAGGCACTACCTTTGAAATCAGCTTTTAGTATTACTTATTCAATGATCTGACTACGTCCGTTTTGCTTTCCATAATAGAGCTTATCATCTGCCTCCTTTAGCAGGTCGTATAATCCCCTTTGGCAGTCCCCGGCAGCAACTCCAAAAGTCATGGTTACTTTAATTTTGTGTTCATTATAAACCGCTTCAAACGAATTGATATGATTCAATATGACCTGTAACCCTTCGACCGCTGCCTTCAATGTCTTTCTTTCATATACAATGAGGAACTCTTCTCCACCCCAACGGGCCACAAAACCATTTCCAAGCATATCTTTATTCAAAATATGCGCAACATTCTTAAGGACTGTATCGCCGGCTTCATGACCATATGTATCATTTATCTTCTTAAAAAAATCAATGTCTCCTATTGCTATTGCAAATGGTTCAGCAGTTTTTTGGGCTTTTTCATACACATTCCTGATTCTGATCTCACCACTTCTGCGATTATATATCTTTGTTAAAGCATCCTGCTCAATCAATTCACGTAATGACTTCTGCATATGTAAAGTAGAACGCCCCATTTCACCAAACTCATCTTTACGCGCCAATACTTTCTCATTCAGGTGGGAAGTCAGATTACCGGAAGATACACTGCTTAAAAATGTATTAATTTCTTTAATAATATCTATTATCTTTCTCGTAAATTTCAGACTTGCAAGGGTCGTTAAAATCATTGCAAAAATAGCAAGTACTACAATAAGGGCGATAGATTTAAGTATCATCCCATTTACCTTTTCAGCAGGCTTTGCTACGGCTATCATACCTATACAAGTACCATTTTTATTATACAGCGGTGCATAGTATGCAAAATACTTTACACCATTTATGACAGCATTGTCATAGAATTCTTCCTTCTGACTCTTGTATACTTCCTTCATGATCATAGCATGAGCACCAGTTCCAATAATGCGCTTTCCATTACTATCCAAAATCGTCGTAAGCACTCTTGTATCTTTATAAAAAATAGAAATATCGATTCCTGTTTTTTCTTTAATACTATCTATAATGTCATAATTCCCGCTAATAACAAAATCACCTTTTTTTATAACAACAGCTTTTTCACCTTCTGCCTGAAGACCATAATCCCCCGGATATGCTACATCATATGTATTCAAGACTGCAATTGCAAGATTTTTTAAACCGCTTCTTACTTCACTCTGCATAGAGCTTTTAAAAGTGCCCGAGCTAAAGAACATAATCAGAATACCCAAACCTAATAATGGAAAAATTGTCATTTTCAAAAATGTTGTATTCAGGCTCTCTTGTCTCATCATTAGTCAATCCTCCGTGAATTATAACAACTCTCAAATAGAGATTACAAGTTCTTAAGAAAATATACTTTGATAAATATATTCAGCAAGTATCTCATGTGCTTTTGCTGTTGGATGAATGCCATCCTTCATATATACACTTTTCTGACCGGCAAAATTCAAACTTTCCGGAGAATATACATTGATTACTCTGTAGTCATAGAATGCAGCCATATTGATTACTGCCTGTGCATATTGGTCAAGTGTATTTCCATACTTATTTTTCTTCAAACCGTTCTCACGCTTCAAGGGTGTAATAAATACGATTTCTGCATTTGGATACATCTGCTTCAATCCACTCATCAACTGATTCAGTCCGCCGTAATAAGTCTCACCGGTACGATCGCCCATACTGCCAAGCGCCGTGTCAAAACCGTAATCATTGGTACCCCCGAATACAGTTATCAGATTTGCATTGGGATTCATATATAAGTATCGATCCAAAAATCTATCCGGATGAATTCCCGCAACTGCGGAACCGCCAAAACCATAATTATAGACTGCCGCAGCCCCTATTTTTTCCCCAAGTAAAGCGGCATATGTCTGACTTTGTGATAACAACTTTTCACCCGCCGTGATACTGTCACCCAATGCATCCATAATGATTGGCTGTCCCTGGGGAAATGTTAATTTGGTGCCCGCAATCGAACCATCACCACCTGTATAAAGTGTAACATTATCATGGCTGATATATCCTATCTGACCTTTGTAGTAGATCTGATACCAATAATTATCAGTCATGGCATATACGATTGCAATCGTATCCTTTTCCACATACCCCATCGGATCATATTCCGTTCCAGGCCCTGTATATGCGATATGCTGCTGCATCATCTTCAAGTATATGGACAGAGGTGCTGTCTCCGCGTGTACTGCCATTTTAATTCCCACACACCCGATTATCAATGCGCATGTACATAGAAATCGTCTATATAATGGATTCATTTTACTTATTTTCCTTCCTGTATTACTATTCAGCCTTACGGTTTCACAGCAACAGTTATGCATAACCTTCCTGCTCCTAAGCTTAGCATAACACTACAACTACAATTCGCCAAGTACATAACAATAAATAAAGCTTATGCACCTGACGAATTTGAATGTTATTTTTATTCTCTTATACTATCTTGGCGAAATTGACGACATAATATCTGCACCAATTACAGCACTTGCATTATTTACATACGTTGCCGCGTTTGCGCCGTCCATATTTTTGAAATACTCATAGGCAAGCTTATGGGAACCATCCGGATTTGTAAGTCCCATGGATAATCCCTGTACAATTTCTGCTACTGTATCAGTCTGCCTTGAAACAATAAAGGCATCGATATGCTGATTACTTGCTGCTGCCATATAGCCATAAGTCAGCGCTGCCGCCTGAACTGCCTCTCCTTGGGCAGCGGTATAGCCCACTTCACTACATAGGATGGATCTTATCTGACCCGTTGGTGATATCATATCTGCCCTGCACATATAGTCTGTCAGAACATCAATATTCTCCATGGTCAAAAATGGAGATGTTGCCGCATGTTTCACAAGATTCCTGTAATAAGCTGAATTAGCCCAGAATTGTGCATTCGTTAATGGTACCGGATAAGGATGGCATGCAACGCCCCAATCAATATTTCCTTCCGCCGTCATATTGGCGTTCAGAGCATCTATCAGATCCCTGCCGTCATAGTTAGCAGGATCGTTCCTATTGCGATCCCATTGCTGATCTATTGATATATACACATTTGCCTGTCCATTCTCACTCTTGATCGCATTATAAAATAGTCTGACTGCTTTGGCATATTCAGCTGCATAGGAATTCGTATCCATATATGTAATATAATTCCACTGTGTTCTTGCCGTCACCTCATTACCAATAATCCAGTTATCTACTTTTCCATGTCCTGTATTAGAATATCTCTGGGCAAGAAAAGAACCGATTGCTGCCAGGTGATCCACGCCTGTCTGCTCTGCGGTATTGAAAGCATAATAATTGGATACCGTACCATCTTTTGCCAACGGATGAATCAAATCCGCATATGCTACCGAATAGTTATTCAGAAGAACCGCTGTAACTGCAATTCCTTTGTTACTTAATATTTTGAAGACATGATCATACTCCGCAACAACAAGTCCGTTAAACTGATAACTCTTTCCATTATAGGAATAGTTGATGGTCGGATAACTTTTATTTGTTGTGGGTCCGCAAATATTTGCAATTGGTATATTATAAATTGCCTGTTTTACACCAAGATCAACAATTTCATTGCCGGCGATCTTTGCCGGATCAACTAACAGGCCTTTTTTACCTGTAACAGTACGCCCTGCTGTATGCGTTGCACAAGCTTCCGGATTCGTAATGAAAGACCCCGAACTTACCTGCACATATTGTCCGCCCTGCTTTACTGCAATTACAAACTTTGAAAATAATGCTGAATTGGCCTGGCTCTTATTCAGCGCTACTGTAAATGCGGCCGTTATTGCCTGTGGTGTCTGGGCTACGCATTCTCCCATTACGCCCGCTCCAAAAATTGGCTCCTGAAATAAATAAAATAAGCCATCGTCACTTGCCGGAATATTGGAGGAATTAGCAATTACGCTGACTGTATTCCCTCCTGTAATAGCACATTGTACTATTGCAGTCGTATAACCTGCGGCTTCTACAACTGTCGCACTTGGCGTAATAGCACCAGAAATTGCAAGCATTACTATTAACGCAAGTGCAGATATTACTGATATAATCTTCCTTCTCATATCTTCTGTTCCTCCTTGAATGTTGTTTCAGTCGTTTGTCTTAATTTTTAATCTATTTTCAGTACTATTATACTATTATTTTGAATTTTATTCCATCCCATTTAGATACTTCCATTTTTTTCCTGTTCTTTAGACAAAACAAATCCCCGGAGGTGGAAGCTCCAGGGATTCGTTTTACAATATATAACTAAACTAATAAGGGATTAGATAAACGCGTAATTATCTATCATCATGTAATCTGAAGTTTGCATAAGCGCTCATGCTATGCTCATGGATATCAAGACCATCAATCTCTTCTTCCTTACTTACATGTAATCCGATTGTCTTATTCAAAACTGTAAACAGGATGAAGGCTGCGACTCCAACATATGCGATTACCGAAATAACACCTAATGCCTGAACACCTATCAATTGGAATCTGCTCATTCCCATATCTGCAAGTACAGAAGATTTAGCAAAGACACCTACGAGGATAGTACCAACGGCACCACATCCGCCGTGTACTGCTACGGCTCCGACAGGATCATCTACTTTTAATACTTTATCCAATAATTCTACTACAAATACTACAACGAAACCAGCTATCACACCAATTGCCATAGCTCCATACGGAGACACAACATCACATCCTGCCGTAATGGCTACAAGACCTGCCAGCGAGCCATTCAATGTCATTGATACATCAGGTTTTCCGTAACGCTTCCATGTGATAAAGAGCACTGTCGCCGTTGCTGCAACTGCTGCAAGATTTGTTGTCATAGCGATATCACCAATTGATGTTGTTGCTGCAACTGTTGAACCACAGTTAAATCCAAACCAGCAGAACCAAAGAATAAATACACCGAGAGCACCTATTACAATATTATGTCCCGGAATTGCATTGACTTTACCGTCTTTTTCAAACTTTCCAAGTCTCGGGCCCTCAATTGCTGCTCCAATAAAAGCACATATGCCACCTACCATATGTACTGCGGTAGAACCTGCAAAGTCATGGAATCCTATTCCCGAAAGCCATCCGCCGCCCCAGATCCAATGTCCGGTTACCGGATAGATAAAAATCGAAATACATGCACTATAAATCAAATATGTGGAAAATTTTGTTCTTTCAGCCATTGCTCCACTTACAATTGTAGCAGCTGTTGCACAGAATACAGTCTGGAAAATAAGAAATACACCAACCGGCAGTCCATTCAAAAATCCTGCTTCATCTGCAAGTGCATATGGATCAAAGAATCCACCCGAACCAACAACACCTGCCAGATCCGGTCCAAACATAACCCCGGCTCCTAAAAGAAAGAAGAATATACTTCCTAATACAAAATCCATTAAGTTTTTCATAATAATATTACCTGCATTTTTTGCTCTCGTAAAACCACTTTCTACAATTGCAAATCCAGCCTGCATAAAAAACACTAAGAATGCTGCAACACAGGTCCACACAATATTTAACAATAATTCCGCCGCTTCTGCATCTCCCATGCCGCTAGCTATTAAATCCGATAATCCCATATTTTTCCTCCTTGTCTGCATGAAACAATGCTCCCATTTCAGAATAGACTGAAACTAAAAAAGATAACCTATCAGATGGCTCCTCTCCCATCTCATATGTTATCTTCTTTGATAACGATTGCATTTGTTCTGCAAATCTGATTAAATTTTTTCATAACAACCCTAATATCC
>JAEWWQ010000283.1 GCA_023458855.1 Bacillota bacterium | reverse complement strand
GGAAGACCCAATGCTGATTGATGCTGTGAAAGACAGGATTGAGAATCAATTTCTTCAGGGAGCATGGGCTGTATGTGAAGTCAGGGAGGACCTGGTGCAACAGTTCATGGCGATTGATAATGAATATATCAGAGCAAGGGCGCAGGATGTAAAGGACGTCACAGACAGAATCCTCGGGATTTATCTTGGAATTGAGGAAGTGAATCTTGGGAATATAAAAAAAGATACTATTATGATTGCTTCCGACCTGAAGCCTTCCGAAACCATTCAGTTAAATGAATTTGTAAAAGGTATTATTCTGGAGGAAGGAAGCGTTACCAGTCATGCTGCAATTGTGGCAAAAGCCAAAGGAATTCCTACAATAGTAGGTGTGAATCATGCATGTGCCATGATTCATGAGAATGATCTGGTCATTCTGGATGCCTGTAAAAATACTTTTTTTATCAATCCTTCAGAAGCAATACAGGAAGAATATCAGGGACTATTGCTGGAGCAGGAAAAAGAGAAAAAAAGACTGAGAAGCCTGGTTGATGCGGAGGCCCGGACACAGGATGGGCATACAATCAAACTATACGGAAATGTAGGATCAGTAGAAGAGGCAATACTTGTAAGAGAACAGGGCGCAAAAGGAATCGGTCTTTTACGAACGGAACTTTTGTATATGGATAATGACCACTTCCCGACAGAGGAGGAACAATTTTCTTATTATAGACAGATAGCAGAACTTATGACAGAAGAGACTATTATAAGAACCCTTGACATTGGTGGGGACAAGAATCTTCCTTATTATGAACTTCCCAAAGAGCAGAATCCATTTCTGGGGAAGAGGGCAATCAGGCTTTGCCTGAAAGAAACAGAATTATTCAAGACTCAGCTGAAGGCTATCTTGCGGGCAAGCCATTATGGAAAAATCAAGATCATGTTTCCGATGATAAGTTGTCTGGAGGAGTTGAGAAAATCCAAAGCAATTCTGGAGACAGCAAAGGAAGAACTCAGGGAAAAAGGAATTCCTTTTGAGGAACAGATAGAAGTGGGAATGATGGTGGAGATACCTGCGACTGCAATAAGTGCTGATATTTTTGCAAAGGAAGTTGATTTTTTCAGCATAGGGACGAATGACCTGTGTCAGTACACCTGTGCAGTAGACAGGATGAACAGCGAAGTAGCTCATTTATATCAGCCGCTGCACCCAGGTATTTTAAGGTTAATAGACATGACGGTCGCGGCAGCAAAACAGTACAATATTGAAGTAGGCGTATGCGGTGAGATGGCAGGAGACAAAGAGTTTGCCTGTCTGCTCATGGGAATGGGAGTAGAGGAATTATCCATGAGTCCGTCTTTGATCAACCGTGTGAAAGACAAAATCAGGAACAGCAGATTTGAAGATATGAAGATCCTGGCAGAAAAAACGAAACTGGCAACAACTTCCAAGGAAGCAGCTGAGATGGTAAAGGAGAATTAGTTATGTTGATAAACGAAAATTTGGTTAAATTGAATCTTGAAGCAGAGAATCAGGAGAGTGCACTTAAAAGTCTGGCTGAAGTTGCTTTCGAGCAAGGAAAAATTAGTGACATAAATGAATATGTAGAAGCCGTTTTAAAAAGAGAATCGGAATATAGTACGGCGGTAGGATTTGGTGTGGCGATTCCCCATGGTAAGACAGATGCAGTAAAAGAACCGTTTTTAATGTTTGCTTCTGTAAAGCAAATGGATTGGAAGGCACTGGATGGAGAGCCTATTGATCTGATTTTTCTGATTGGGGTACCGGAGAAAGATGCAGGATCGCTTCACTTAAAAATATTAGCAGCCCTTTCCCGAAAACTTATGAAAGAAGACTTCCGCAATGCGTTAAGAGACGTAAAGTCAGAAGCAGGGCTGATTGAATTGCTTAAAAACAGCGAGATAGGGATTCAGGACAATTAAAGCGATCTGCTGATTTATATTGTATAGCTGGAGGAAGGATAGATAACATGCTGCCTGGACAGAGACATTATCGTATTTTGGAACTATTAATGAAGAATAAGAGCATCAGTGTGAAGGTGCTCTGCGACGAACTGGAGGCTTCTGAAGCTACCATTCGCAGGGATTTGACAGTATTAGAGTCAGAAGGTAAGTTGGAAAGAACTCATGGAGGGGCTGTGCTTCGTTATTTCAGCACCATAGATCAGGAGGAAACGTTCAATCAAAAAGAGAGTATGCTTGCAATTCAGAAGCAACACATAGCACAGAAAGCGTTTGAACTTCTGAAGGAAAATGAATCCATCATCATTGATGCAGGAACAACGGCATTAGAATTAGCCAATCTGATTGGCAAGTCGAGATTAAAGATCAATGTAATCACGAACTCAACGACCATATCAAAGTATATTGGTGAAAACAGCAATGCCGAGTTGTTCATTGTCGGCGGAAAAGTAAGACTGAACACCCTTGCAACGGTAGGAAGCCTTGCAATTGATACCATCAAAAAATTCAATGTGAGCAAAACATTTATAGGAGTCAACGGGATTACACTGGATAGCGGACTGACGACACCAGATTTTGAGGAGTCGCAGATGAAGAAAGCCATGCTTTCTGTAGGAAGAGAAAGAATTGTTCTGACAGACCATACTAAATTTGATAAGGTGGCAGTCTGCAGGATATCTCCTATTTCCATGATTGACTGTATTATTACAGATAAGGACATAGACCTCAAATATGTGGAAGAATTTGAAACAAATGGTTGCAAGATCATTCTTGCATAAAAAGCTTCCTAATATTGGGAAAGGAGGAAATATGATTACAACGGTAACATTAAATCCGGCAATAGATAAGACGATAATACTGGATTCTTTAAAGCATGGGGAAGTAAATCGTATCCAAAAAGTGAGGGAAGATATCGGAGGAAAGGGAATCAATGTTTCCAAGATACTGTCCAGTCTCGGGGAGGCGAACCAGGCAATTGCTTTTTTAGGGAAGAAAAACCAGGCAGCAGTAGAGCAATTATTGAAAAGTCAGCACTTTCAGACAGCATTTATCTGTGTGGATGAAGCGACCAGAACGAATACCAAAGTAGTCGAATTGGAGACGCAGATTACAACAGATCTGAATGAACCGGGATTTTTTGTTGATGAAAAACAGATTCGGGAAATGATCGCATTGCTGGAAAGATGTGCTGCGGAAAGTGAATATGTAGTTATCAGCGGCAGTACTCCGGTAGGTGTAAAAAAAGATATTTATGGAAAAATGATTTCTGCCATCAAAGATAAGACCAAAATTGTCCTGGATGCGGAAGGTGAGCTTCTGATAGAGGGACTGAAGGCCGGTGCTGACATTATAAAGCCCAATATTCATGAACTGGAAGGCGCTGTAGGAAGAAAATTAGAGTCCGATGAAGAAATTATCAAGGCAGCAAAGAAATGGATAGAAGAGTACAGGTTAACCTATATTCTGGTGTCCATGGGCGGAGACGGAAGTCTTCTGATTGGACAAAATATTGTTTTGAAGGCGTCGCCGATCAAGGTGGAAGTGAGAGGAACCGTAGGAGCGGGAGATTCCATGCTGGCAGGATTTATCTATGGGCTAATGCATGAGAATCCAGAAAAAGCATTGGCGATCGGAGCGGCCTGCGGCACATTGGCCGTGAGCAGAGAAGGGACAGTTGCATTCCGGGGGGAAGAAGTACTGGAAATGCTTAAGAGAGTCACCATAGAGACATTACAAAAAGGCAAAGAATAGTAAGGAGGAATAGGTATGAAGATTTTAGCGGTTACAGCATGTCCAACAGGTATTGCCCATACTTATATGGCGGCAGAAGCAATTGAAGAGGCTGGAAAAAAAGCGGGATACGAAATGAAAGTAGAGACCCGCGGTTCCGTCGGTGTTGAAAATGAATTAAGTGCAGAGGAAATTAAAAGCGCAGATGCGATAATCCTTGCATGCGATACCAGTGTTCCAATGGAACGTTTTGCCGGCAAAAAGGTGTTCAGTACCTCAGTAAGTGATGCCCTGAAAGATGCAGACGCCTTGATAAAAAAGGCATTGGAAGCACCGGTATACAAAGCGGCAGATCTGACAGATCAGGTAGCAGCGATTAAAGCAGAACGCTCTGCTGAGAGAAAGGGTGTCTATAAGCATCTGATGAATGGCGTTTCCTTTATGATTCCATTTGTAGTTGCAGGCGGTATTGCCATCGCAATCAGCTTTCTCTTTGGTTATAATGCATTTGAAACTGAAAACAGCCTTGCAGCATATTTGATGAATATCGGAGGCGGTGCCGGAGCATTTGGATTAATGGTTCCTATTCTGGCAGGATATATTGCCTATTCTATTGCGGATCGTCCGGGTCTGGCACCAGGTATGATCGGCGGTGCAGTTGCGATACAGCTAAATGCCGGTTTTCTTGGTGGTCTGGTCGCCGGTTTTCTGGCAGGTTATATTGTATTGCTGATTAAGAAAGTCATTAAACTTCCAAAGACATTGCAGGGGATTATGCCGGTACTGATTATTCCTGTGCTTGGTTCAATTAGTGTTGGCTTGATTTTATTTTACTTTATTGGTAAACCGGTAGCAGCAATCAATGCCGCAATGAATCAGTTCTTAACGAGTATGTCTGGAACCAATGCAGTGTTACTGGGACTGATCATTGGATTGATGATGGCATTTGATATGGGAGGTCCTGTCAATAAAGCGGCGTATGCATTTGGAACAGGAACGTTGGTAGCAGGAACAGGATCCATGATTATGGCAGCAGTTATGGCAGCAGGAATGGTTCCACCATTAGGACTGGCACTTGCAACCTTCCTTTTCTCCAGAAAATTTACTGCTGCTGAAAAAGAAGCAGGCAAAGCGGCAATTGTGTTGGGAGCTGGATTTATTACAGAGGGTGCAATTCCTTTTGCTGCAGGTGATCCACTGAGAGTCATTC
>JAEWWQ010000282.1 GCA_023458855.1 Bacillota bacterium | reverse complement strand
TATTACAAAAGAAGCACCGAACTATAGTGTAGATGATAATAAGTAAATAGAAGATAGGATATAAAAGGTGCTGTACCAAAGAACAAATAAGTTCAAAAGGTACAGCACCTTTCAGTATACACACTAGTTGGATAAACTTTCGATGGCACCGTCTAACCAGTTTGGCGTTGCAAGATAGTGAGGTAACACAGCGCCTGCCATAGTAATGACCAGAGCAAAGATAATATAGCCAATTACCGCCCATTGTACCAGAATTCCGATTGTACGGCCAAACGGAAAACAGGCAGCAAGGACTGCCGCAAGTTTAGAAATGCCGATGCTGATAAAATACATAAGCGGAATGAGCAATGGAAGTACATAGCGTCCCTGCGGCTGATAATCCCAGGAATAGGAATACCAGATGCAAAGAGAAGAGATAATTACCATATCAAAGATCATTAAAATATTAAAAAAAGTTCTGGAGGAAGCGGGAACTGTCTTTAAATAGGTAACACTCTTTGAAACGGGCGGAAGCAATAAGCAAAATAAGGACGCTGCAAAAATAATTTTGTATACAGTATAAACAAATGGATACGTAAAAATATTCATGGTTCCGAAGGTTGCAATAAAACTTTGATATAATGAATGCAGGAACAAAGTCTCACGAAATAGATAAGAAACAGGGTGGCCGGTGTTCTGAATAGTCTCCTTTGTCAGTGGATTCAACTGGGGAATGCAGGTTTCTATGGCGCACTGTGTCCTGGCTTTCATACCTATGATATCGCCATTGTATAAATAAGCGTTTCTGAGAAACCACCAGGAGATCCCAATCAATACAATGGCAGAGATGAAAGTACCTTTTTGAAGCAGTGATTTTAATTCTACTTTAAAAACACCGTTTTCCTTATGCAGAAAACTAAAAATGAATAACAGGATACTGCATAAGATAATACTATAGGCATTGTAGTAAGATAATGCACATAGAATAATGCCGATGCTGAGTGTTATACTTGTTCTTTTCGACCAGTTATCCTTTAACCCGCGAATACAGGCATAAATAATGATCGCAGTAGATAAGGCAGCCATGGAATCTGTATTTACATAGGAATGTAAGAAGAGATTCTGGGGAAGGAACACAATTAAAAGTGTAAACATCCACTGGAGCAGGGGTGTATCAAATACTTCCTTTGATAGTTTGCGTACATATACTGCCATAAGAACACCGATAATAACATTCACAAACCTGGCAATATAGGAAAGAATATAAAAATTCTGCGTAAAGTAAAAAAAAGGACGCATGAGCCAGCCCATAATAATATAAGACAGAATTGGCTGAAATGCATAAGAAGCACCATATCCTCCGATAGAGATCTCGGGATCCGATCCGACAGGAAGTTTACCATGCACACAGATGTATTGCACTACCTTGTAACGGTTGATCTCGTCTGGGGGCTCCCCAAAAGGCTGCAGGATGGCAAATACGGCAATTGTTCCAAAAACCAGAATATAAAAAATGCATTCTAAGAATAGTTCCGTTTTTCTGGAATACGTAATTGATTTCATATAAAAGCTCCAATCTGTAAATACTCATTTATTCGCTATATTTTAGCATAGCAAAAAAACGAATGCAAATATTACACAAAAAAAAGAAAAGAGACACGCTATTTTATTGCATAATAATGATATTTCATGTAAAATCATAGTGTATTTGATAGATTTCGAGAAGTATAATTACAAATAAATATTGCGGGAATATGTGGAGGCTTATTAGTGCAGACAATATTACAAGACTCTTCTGGTAATAATAGGACAATTTATGCACAGGTTATTGACAGAAAAAATATCCAGAAACTGCAGGAACAGTTTAGTGAAGTTTCCAATATGTTTGTTATATGTACGGATGAATTTGGTCAATGGATTACTGATATGTCTGGAGAGCCAGAAAGTGTTAAGAAAATGAAATCGCTTGTATCAATAGAGAGGTTGCATTCTATTTATCTGAAGATTGCAAATAGTTCTTTAGAGGAGCAGGTCGTTGAAGATACAATGTATCCAAACTTGAAGTTAGCGGCGATATCCATAAAGATTGAGAACAGAACTGTTATTAACTGGCTCGTTTGTGCCCTGCTAGAGGATTTTGACAGCAATGGGTATGAACTGGAACCGATTCGTGATATAGCAATGACCACGACAGGCAGAAAGTTTTATAAGGCACTGGATTTGCTGCGGACAGCTACTTATCAGATGTTGGATACCAAGTTTCAACTGGCAGATGCAGAAGCCGAAAATCGAAGAAGTAAATTGTCCCAAAAAGAGATGGCAAATTTTCTGAAGAGAACAGAGGCCATTACAACAATCGTGCAGATGCTTGAAAGTGACGAACCGGTAGAAGCAATCATGCAGGAGATTCTGAAAACAGCAGGAACTTATCTCGGAGTCAGCAGCGCACAGATATTCCGCCTGAATAAAGATGGAAATACAATGGATGTAATGGCTGAGTGGTGCAGTCAGGGAATTGTCTCCATATTTAATCAGGTCAGAAATATAAGACGTTCTAAATTATTAAGTTATAACAAAGCGATTACAATCTCTTCCGATACCAAAGTAACACCTGAGGAAAAAGAAGCTTTAGAACAGGCGCATATCAAGGCACTTATGCTCATTCCTATTTATATCAATAACTCACTCAGCATGTATGCCTGCTTTAACGAATGTGTTGAGGAACGTATCTGGAGCATCGAAGAAATAAAATTTACGAACAGCGCAACGAAGATTCTGCAAAGTATATTAATAAGGAGAATTCAGAAAAATTCCCTGACGAGTTCTTACGCTTCCCTGGAAGCAATTCTTGACAATGTCGGCAGTGCGATTTATGTCAAGGATATCAACACTAAAAAAGTGCTTTTTGTGAATAAGAAGCTTAAAAGTAATTTTGAAAAAGAGTATAGAGATGGCACACTGGATACCTTATTCGAACACGGGAAACCAATCGGCAACCGGGGCGGTGCGTTTGAAATAAATCATATCGGGCAAAATCGCTGGTATGATTTGCATTATACCTATATTAACTGGGTGGACGGAAGGCAGGTAGTATTATGCTCTGTCTATGATATTACAGATAAAAAAGTATATCAAAGAAAGATAGAACAACAGGCTTATACGGACTTTCTGACAGGGCTCTACAACCGGATGTGCTGTGAACGCGATCTGGCATGGCACATCGACAATGTAAAAACAAATAATCTGAAAGGTGCGTTACTGTACCTGGATCTTGATGATTTTAAACATATTAATGATGGATTGGGTCATCAGTACGGAGACGCCTTATTAAAATCCATTTCACACAGTCTTCAGCAGATAGAAGGAATTCGGACCACCTGTTACCGGATGGGAGGAGATGAATTTGTTATTGTAATACCACCGAGCAGTTTCCCGAGATTTAATCTGATTCTGGAGGAGATAAAGGATATATTCAATAAGCCTTGGTTTTTGAAAGATGCGGATTACTACTGCACAATGAGCATGGGAGTCGTAAATTTTCCTGAGGATGGTGACAGTGTACAAAATCTGATTAAAAAAGCAGATATTGCTATGTATGAAGCAAAGAAACGCGGAAAGAACAGAGTTGCATTCTATTCGGACAGTATCAGCTCTGCCTCGAATAAGCGGCTTGATATGGAAAAGAATATGCGTGATGCAACGGTAGATGGATATAAAGAGTTTGAAGTATATTATCAACCAATCATAGATATACAAAAAGAGGGATTACCTTGCACCGGCGCGGAAGCTTTGATTCGCTGGAACAGTACAGAACTGGGATTCATTCCTCCTTCTGACTTTATTCCGCTGGCAGAATATCTTGGATTGATTAACCCAATCGGAAATTATGTCTTAAAAGAAGCGTGCCTGGCATGTAAGGAATGGAATGATAAGGGGTATCCTAACTATAAGGTCAATGTCAACCTGTCGGTAGTACAACTGTTACAGCCGGATATAGTAGAGATTGTGGAAAATACAATTACAGAAACGGGTATTGTACCTAAGAACCTGACCTTAGAGGTCACGGAGAGCCTTGCAATTAATGATATGGAGAGAATGAAGGAGATACTTGGCAATATCAAAAAGTTAGGCGTGAGAATTGCTTTGGACGATTTTGGTACCGGATATTCATCTTTGAATCATATCCGTGAGATTCCGTTAGATGTTATTAAGGTGGATCAAAGTTTTGTGATCGGTATTGCAGATGATACTTATTCGCAATCGTTCATTAAGATGATCTCCGAACTGGCAGGCAGTATCGGTGTCAGCATATGTGTTGAGGGAATTGAAACAAAGGAACAATACAAAGTGCTGGAAGGCATGCAGGTGCGTCTGATACAGGGATATTATTTTGACAGACCAATGACACGAGAGGATTTTGAAAAAAAATATGTGAGTCAGTTGAAAAAGGAATAGTTGATATGCAACTTAAAAAGTTCGAACACTATAGTAATATTACGATACAATGCCACGATAATCCGGATGCAGACGCAATTGCATCCGGGTTTGGACTATATATGTATTTTAGGAGCAGACAGAAAAAAGTCAGCTTAATTTACAGCGGTCAGTTTCGGATTCAGAAACCCAATTTAAAACTGATGATAGAGAATCTGCGGATTCCGATAGCGTATAAGGCACCTGCCGATGAGGTGATAAAAGGTGTGCTTATTACGGTCGACTGCCAGTATGGTGCGGGAAATGTAACAAAATTTCAGGCAGAAAACATTGCTATTTTTGATCACCATCAGGTAGAGATTACTAATGTTCCGAATTCGGTAATCAACTCGAACTTAAGCAGTTGTTCCACTTTGATCTGGTCGATTCTGAAGAAGCACCGGTACCCGGTAAATGAAGATATTAATCTGTCTACAGCTCTCTATTATGGTCTGTATTCAGATACCAATCAATTTACAGAAATTCATAATCCGCTGGACAGGGATATGCAGGAGGAACTAAAAGTCGATAAATCATTAATTACGTTATTTCGTAATTCCAATCTGACTTTGACGGAGTTGGAGATAGCGGGAATTGCACTGCTTCGGTGTATTTATAATGACGATTATATGTATGCAATTGTAAAATCTCAACCTTGTGATCCTAATATATTGGGGTTGATCAGTGATTTTTTGCTGCAGGTGGATGAAGTACATTGCTGTGTAGTTTATAATACCCTCTCAGATGGATATAAACTGTCGGTCAGAAGCTGTATCAAAGAAGTCAAGGCAAGTGAACTGGCGGAATATTTAACAGGAGATATCGGTTCGGGCGGGGGTCACTTTGAGAAAGCGGGAGGGTTTATCAGTAATAAACTATATCAAAAAAAATATCCGACACTGCATAGTGAAGCATACTTCAGTGAAAGAATGAACGCGTATTTTAACAGCTATGAAATCATAGATGCGAAAGAATATGTATTAGATATTGAAACCTGTATCAGGTATCAAAAGAGAAAAGTACCGATTGGCTATGTTGAGGCAGGTAAAATTCTGTCTGCAGGAACGCCGGTTACGATACGTACCCAGGAAGACGATATCGATATGACTGTTGATGACGATATTTATATCATGATTGGACTTAATGGTGAGGTTTCCTTTCTTGAAAAGGTGCTTTTTAACAGAACGTATTGCCCCGCAGATGAAAAATTCAGGATTGAAGCCGACTACCAGCCGACGATTAAAGACAGGACCAGCGGAGAATCTATCGAGCTGATGCAGGTTGCAAGAACCTGTATTCCAATCCGGGAAACGAATATTTTTGCGCGGCCGATAGAACGAGCAGTTAAGATATTTACGAAACAGAACAATGAAACCTATATGTCGGGATGTGCAGGAGATTATCTGGCAGCAGATGCCGAAGACAGAAGCAATCTATATGTTATAAAACAAAATGTTTTTGATAGTTTATATGAACGAATTGAGTAAAGAATTAAGATACAAAAAAATAGAAGCACCATCTACGGTATCGGAACGCCGGAGCTGATAAGCCATTCGTTCCGGGTGCCACTGCACTCCTATGACAGGCAATGCAACATGATAGAGAGCTTCTAAGACGCCATCTCCGGCATATTGTGCTGGGAGCAGGTTCTGTCCAAGCATACCGCATCCCTGATGATGTGCGCTGTTGGTAAAAAACGTTTCTCCGTATAAATCATGGATAAAGGAATTTTTTACGGAATGTGAGATATGAATCATATCTTTTTCCTGAAAGGCATGTATTTTAGCTGTCTTTAAATCTTGTATGATATCACCGCCGAAATATACATTGATGAGCTGCATTCC
>JAEWWQ010000281.1 GCA_023458855.1 Bacillota bacterium | reverse complement strand
AAAAGTTGGAATCCTGGGCGGGACTTTTGACCCGATTCACATTGGGCATCTTATGTTAGCAGAAACAGCGCGGGATTATTTTCAGTTAGATGAGGTAATCTTTATACCTAGCGGAAATTCTTATATGAAGGAAAATGTGACAGACAAGTACAAGAGAGCAGATATGGTTGCTCTGGCGATTTCAGATAACCCTTATTTTAAATTATCATATATAGAAGTAGAACGGGAAGGAAACACATATTCCTATGAGACAATTTCCAGACTAAAAGAAGAAAATCCTGCAAATGAATATTATTTTATTGTTGGTGCAGATTCTGTTTTTTCAATTGAAGAATGGAAACATGTTGATCTTTTAATGCAGAATTGTATTATTGCAGCAGCTGTCAGAAAAGGCTACAGCATGCAGGAGTTAGAGGAAAAGATCAATGAATTGAAGTATCGGTATCGTAGTGATATTCGTTTGTTTACTGCGGCAAGAATTGACATTTCATCAACTGATATAAGAGAAAAAATTGAAAACAGGCATTCCGTTCAATACATAATACCTGATAAAGTACTGAGATATATGAGTCAGAATCATATATATGAAAAAAGTATTTGTATGCGGCCCGGGAGCGCAGATTGGAGCAGGTATGAATAGTAAGATTAACCATCCAAAGAAAATAAGAAAATCGTTAGAAAAAATATTAGACGAGAAGCGTTTTGAACATACACTTGGTGTGGCCTACACGGCATCGGCATTGGCGATGTGTTATGACGGAAATATAAAAAAGGCAGAAATGGCAGGATTGTTACACGATTGTGCGAAGTGCATAGACAATAATAAAAAGTTAAGCATGTGTGAAAAATATAATATTAATATCAATGAATTCGAAAGAAAGAACCCTTTTTTATTACATGCCAAACTGGGAAGCTTTCTTGCCATGAAAAAATTTAATATAAATGACAAAGATGTTATAAATGCAATATTAAATCATACAACAGGCAGGCCTGGAATGTCATTGCTGGAAAAAATTCTGTATGTGGCGGATTACATTGAGCCTAACAGAGCGCAGGCACCTAATCTTGAACAAATACGGAAACTGGCCTTTATTGATCTTGATAAAGCCGTATTAGAAATATTAAAGGATACGTTAAGTTATCTGAATACAATGGATAATGCGATTGATCCGATGACGCAAAAAACATATGAATATTATAATTCTTTATTATCAGAAGAAAAGTAATAATGCCTGGATTCCTGTAAAATAATGAAAGAAAAAGAGGAGTAGAAAAAATGAATCAATCAAAAGAGATGGCAAAATTAGTGATCAATGCTTTGGAGGATAAAAAAGCAGAGGATATTCATGTCATTGATATCAGCAATGTATCTGTATTAGCTGATTACTTTATTATAGCAAATGGAACTAACCGCAATCAGGTACAAGCGCTTATCGACAATGTAGATGAGACACTTGGACGCGCAGGTTATCAGGAGAGAAAAATTGAAGGCTACGATACGGCGAACTGGGCTTTAATGGACTATAAAGATATTATTGTACATGTTTTCGATAAAGAAAACAGATTGTTCTATGATCTTGAGAGAATATGGAGAGACGGTAAAAAGATAGGTTTGGAAGAATTCCAGAATTAAAGTATTTTCTATGTGGCAGAATAAGATGCATTGGCAAGCTACGCTATGAATAATAACAGCGAAGGAATGATTCCTTCGCTGTTATTGCATTTAGACTGTTTCTTTAACGGGCAATCTGATTAGATAAAGCAGTCTGAATTAATGGTAAAGACGAAAAACACCAAACACTTTTCCTAAAATTTCAACGTGATCGACAATAATTGGTTCCATGGTATCGTTCTCAGGCTGCAGACGATAATGTCCATTTTCTTTATAAAAGGTCTTAACAGTAGCAGAGTCATCAACAAGTGCTACCACAGTGTCTCCATTACGGGCAGTATTGCAACGCTCCACAAAAATCTGATCACCACTAAAGATACCGGCATTAACCATGCTTTCACCCTTTACCTTCAATACAAATGTATCGGCATTCGGCACCATTTCAGCAGGGATAGGAAAATAACCTTCAATATTTTCCTGCGCAAGAATCGGCTGACCGGCAGCTACCTGACCGACAATCGGAATACTGGTCATTTCATGTCTTACCATCTGAAAACTGTCATCCATAATTTCTATGGCACGCGGCTTTGTAGGATCCCGTCTGATATAGCCGTTTTTTTCTAACGTTTCCAAATGAGAATGAACAGAAGAAGTGGATTTTAAATTAACAGCTTCACAAATTTCACGGACTGCTGGCGGATATCCTCTTTTTAAGATTTCTTCTTTGATATATTCTAATATTTCACGCTGCTTATTTGTAATCTTGCCATATGCCATATATAAATCCTCCTGAATTTTATATATTTAGTTTATCATACAGAAACATAAAAAGCAAACGTATATTCCAAATATTTGTTCGATTTCTTTTCTTAAAGTATTGACAATCGAATACACGTTCGCTATAATTCAAAGTATAGAACAAACGTTTGCAACAAACGTTCGGTATGGAGGTTATGGTATGAGTGAGAGAAGAATTCGGAATAACAGGATCAGAAGACAACAAGAATTGAAAAAGAAATTGATGATTACAGTTTTTACTTTTTGTATGATTTCTGTTTTGGCAATCACATTTGGCGGTTCTTTTTCCAAAGCCAAAGATTCCCGTACAGAGAAGCCAGTATATAAATATTTTACCAGTACTATGGTAAAGTCAGGGGACAGTTTGTATTCTATTGCCGACAGGAATATGAGCGCTGAATTTGAGTCAGTTGAAAATTATATAAATGAAATCAAACATATTAATTCATTGGAAGAAGATACAATCCATGTCGGACAATATTTGATTGTTCCTTATTATTCTACTGAATTTCGTAAATAATTTTTATGGTACTTTGGATTCATATTTTCAAATACATCTTTTTATTTTTTCGTAAATAATGTAATATATATTTGTTATTATTAAATTATTCGACAGGTGTGATGAAATTATGTATACAATACTTTCAGTTGATGATGACAGGTTAATCAGGCAGTTAATCAGTAATGCTTTGCGATCGCAATATCGTGTTATTGATTTTGAGTCTCCGATAGAAACAATAAATTATTTAAAGAATAACCGGGTGGACTTGTTGCTTTTGGATTTTGAGATGCCTGAGATGAAGGGAATCGAATGTTTTCGGGAAATAAAAAAAATTCCCTCTGCGAAAAATATGCCGGTTCTTTTTGTTACGAGTGTTTCGGAAGGTAATAAAGTTCTGGAGTGTGTCAAAGAGGGGGCTAAGGGATACCTGTTAAAGCCCATTGATAATACTTTGCTGCTGGAAGAAGTAAAAAAAGTGCTATTTAATAAAGAGCCTGTAAGTAGTTTTGATAAAAGAGTCTTGGCGATTGATGATTCCAGGTTGGGCCTGGAGACAATAAAAGAATCGATTGGGGATATTTGTTCCCTTGATCTGCAAACATCTGCAAGTAAAGCATTGAAATATTTAAAATTAAATACAGTGGATTTGATTCTTTTGGATTATGAAATGCCGGATATGAATGGTTTACAGACCTTGAAAGAAATTAAGAAATTAGAAATGAATAAAAATACGCCTATTTTCTTTATAACCAGTATGACAGACCCAAAAAAAATTAAAGAGTGTATTATTGCCGGAGCTGAAGATTATATTATTAAACCGGTTGATAAAGAGATGCTTCAAAAAAGAGTTTTTGCAAAATTGAATACTTTTGTATAAAATTAGATACATTCATAAATCGGTTTGTACGATGTTGACTCCTATATTTATACATAATATAATCATAATATTATTTAGTTCAAGGAGGTTACATTGAATGCAGAGAGAAGAAGGCTGCTTTAGAATCTGGACGGATACAAACGGACGCAGGATTATTTATTCAGAAGGCAAAGGTATTGCAAAAGCGCATGAAGTGGAATGGCTTTACACGAATATTTGTGAGATGGCAAAAGAGTGGAATGAGGAAGAATGGGCATATGTAGCTTTTATAGAGAAACTGGAGCAGGTAAGCCC
>JAEWWQ010000280.1 GCA_023458855.1 Bacillota bacterium | reverse complement strand
TAGCTATCTCCTGATAATAATCCTTAAACCTCGGGTCATATTCTCCATACATTTTACAATATCCTCTTTGCTTTCTGGCAAACCATTCTCCTTGATTTTGAATGATGCTGTCCGGAATCAGGTGATAAGCTATGTTCTCCCAAGCAGCGTCGGTCCCTCCTCTGTTCCCACGTAGGTCAATTATCAATTTTTGACAGCGTTGTAGTTTGGGCAAAAACACATTAAATACAGAGTCCACAGACTTGACATCGGTGAAAGATTTCAGCTTTACATAACCTATATCTCCTTTAAGGAATTGAATATTTATTGCTGGTTGTTCTGTTGGCTTTTGCATAGGCTCTTGCTCTTTATTGAAATAGTAATTTCGATTAAGAGAGTATGTACAGATGTCACCGTTAATCTTCTTAAATGTTACAGAACAAGTACTTAAAGGTTTTCCAAAGAGTAATTCTTTTGAAGCTTTTTCAAGTCTGAATTCAGGTGTCGAAGCAGATATATATTGGAGAACAGAGTCGTTGATGTACTTCATGACAGGAATATTGTCTATTTCAAGAATTTCACAGCCAATAGGTATTTTCGTTGAAAGATTCTTTGACACATTATCTACCACAATGCTGTTCCCAATTTTAGATGTTGTTAAAGGTGGGGTGTCATCAGGACGGTTGCTAGGACGAATTCGTGTGTGTGCATCCTTAAAATGTGCCATAAAAGCACTCAAGGTGCGATAATATTCGTATTCACTTGTCGCATTTTCTATCTGATTAAGATAATGAATATATAGGCTGTCAATGTTCACTTGCTTCAGTGTTTTGGGAAAAGCAAAGTAATTATTGACTTCTTTCCAAATCAGCGAGAATTTATAGATTCTTTCTTCTTTTGTATCGAAAGGACCTTGTCCTTTTAAAGTGCTTGAAAAAACAATAATAAATATTAGGACAAATACAGTTCTTGTTTTTGTAATCATAACAATTCTCTTTTCTTAGCTTCTTCAATAACAAAATCTGCCAATGAATATTGAACGTTGTCTCCAAGGCATGGAAGTGGAGTCTTATTTTTTCTGGATTTGTAATTAGCAGAAATACAAGGTCCCATACATACAGGTAGTTTTATGCATTGTAGACAACGCTCATTCTCAAATGTACTTTGAGAGAAGAGATTGCTCAGTAATGCTATATTCCATTTTATCATTCCATCAGATAATAGTTCACCGATAACTTTATCATCTCCATAATCTTGAGCTGTGCATTTGAAAATTTTGCCATTATAGTTGATGGCATAGTGCTTCAGCCGATCTGAGTAACATCGATAAAAAGCTCCGGGTCTCCATGCCCAGAAATTAGAATTTAGTCCATTTAAGCGGAACAATTCTTTCGCTTCATGCAGTAAAGATTCGCTTTCTTTATTACCATATATCTGCCATACCTTTTGGAAATCAACAGTAATACTTTTACGATTATCTTGATGAATATCATCGATAATATCACAGATATGTTTAAGGGTTTGTAGGTCGTAGTTTATACGTAATGTGATTTTAACATCAGGAATCGCTTCGGCGATCATGTTTATACTGCTTATGACTTGTTTATAGGTTCCCTCTTTGTTCTCAAAATGTTTAACCAGATTATGTTTTTTCTCGTTGCCATCAATTGGTATCTGAAAACTAGTAAAGTTAAGCTCTCTCATACGTTGGATTCGTGTAGCGTCAAACAGGGTTGCATTAGTTGTTATGTGTTGCGTGAATGCTATATTGTTTTTAATGACTAATTCATTTACGTAAGAGGAAATAGGCTCTATTACTTCATCGAAATACATAGATGGCTCACCACCAAACCAATCCAAATGTATTCTTGTCGCTTTTTGGTTCTCTACAATATATTTGAAATGAGCGATTATATTGTCTATTACTTCTTTGCTCATCCCCCCACAATGCTGTGCTTGTGCAAATTCCGTAGAACAATACCAACATTTGAGGTTGCAATCTAGTGTTGGATTTATTGTTATGTGGTAGTAGTTACTGGCATAAACTTGCAGGTTATTCTGAAATTTTATATAGTTAAGTTCATTTAAATCTTTATCTATTATAAATCCCGCTTCCTTGAGACTTTTATATAATATTGGATATTCATTTTTTAGTTCTGTAATGTTCTCCATTAAATATTGAATCTCCTCATATTCTATCTTAGTGAGGCAAATTAATGCATTGGTTAATGTATTATACAGTAGTATATTGTTATTGTATTCTACTTTAAAATTATATTGACTAATTTTATCCATTATAAATGATTTTCAAATTAAAAAAAGAGAGGGAAATTATTCTGACAGAATATCTTCCCTCATCTTAATACAATTTAGTTCGTTACATACAGTTGTACATTTAAGCTTGGCAAGTATTGCATGCTCTATGTGGGTCTGTAGGACAACAACCTGCTAGTAGGGGATCATCGGGAGCCACTGTTAAATTGTTTGCTGTGGAATATCCACCTACTAGTTTCCTTAATTGGCTTTTCTCAAGTTGATTGGCAATCTTAATCTCATCCAATCTGATTTTCTGTTTCTTTTCAATCATAATTGTAAAATTAATTTGGTTTTATATTAGTTTACACCTTTGCTTGTTAAGTCTTAAAACTGACATTAGTAGCTATAGGCATGGATGGTTTATTAAAAATGTAGAGCTATAAAGAAAAGTCACCTTTTAAATAAGTGTCATTTACTTCTATTTCAATGAGATAGTAGCCGGAGCTTTCACTGCTCAAGTCTATACTGAGGGCAGCAGGATTGCTGTGTGTCTCTGAATAGACTGTTTCACCGGTAGATTCATTGGTGATAGTGACACTGACAACTGCAATGCTTTCATTGAAGCTGATATCTACTACATCGTTATAGAGGTAAGCATCAGCTATCTGTAGTTGGATGCTGCGCTTGATGGGAAGTCCTTCTTCGCTTGTGCTTCCGGTTCTGTCTTTGGGTCTTATTGGATAGCTTGTCAGTGCTATCATTTCAACATTGGTTTTGCATTCTTGGGCAGCCAGGGTAGAAAAACCGTTGCAGAAGAATAAGATAAAGATTATGACTTTCAGTGTTCTCATAAATAAGTACTTTTATTGTTTCTTTTGTTGCAAAGCTAAGGGTTTGAAGGATTCCCCACTGCCCAAGAAGTGCCCAATTTTTGTCTTACACTGCCCAAAAAATGCTTTAATTGACATCTTTTAACTGTCCTGCCAGAGAAAGCAGTGCTTTCTTTAAAGAAAGTCCTTGAGGTGCCTCTATTTTCAATAAGATGTCTTTTGACTTTGCTTGAACGGTACTGCGAGATTGTATGTGAAGAAAATGCCCCATGTGCATGACGGGAACTTGCGCCAAATAGAGGCAGCATATCTTGATTTCTTCTGCTGACAGATGGTGTTTTTCATCAAGATAGGCGATGATTCCATGCCATCCGACATTTGTAAGGACTATGAACTGATTCCACTCTTCTTCATCCAGATTTTCTTCTGCTTCTTTTTTGGAAAGGTCTTTGGCTATCCGTGATACTTTGAGATAGAGCATAGAAGTCTTGTATTTTTCGGCAAGCTCTTGTTTCCTCAAATTTGCTTGGGCTATTTCAGCCTGCAA
>JAEWWQ010000279.1 GCA_023458855.1 Bacillota bacterium | reverse complement strand
GGGGACCACTTTTCAGTGTATATGTCATAACTTATTTATTGGGGCTTTTTTTGTTACTGATTTCCAACTATCATCAGTCATTGCAGTTTCAACATACAGAGCGTATTTTCCTGGCAATGTTGTATGCTGTTATCCTGACAGGTACCACCGTTCAGGTTCTATTTCCGAATATACATTCTACCTGGCATTGTGTTACCCTGGTCCTTGTCATGTATTATCTTTTTCAGAGAGAATTGGATTTTAAATATGATACAGTTACAAAACTGTTAAACAGATATGTATTTGATAAAAATTTGAAAACATTAGCTGAAACGGAATATGGAGGTATTATCATATTTGATTTGGATAAGTTTAAGGAAATAAATGATACGTATGGACATGCCAGGGGCGACTATTGTCTTAAAACAACAGCTGGCATTATCGAGACTAGTTTTAAGACAATCGGGCAGTGCTATCGGATCGGAGGCGATGAATTCTGCGTCCTTGCTCCTAATGCCAGGAAAGATACTATAAATGAATGCATCGCATATATGCTGAAATGCCTGGAAATCGCACGTGAAAGCGATTCTATGATTCCTGCTGTTTCCTATGGATATAGTATTTATAACAAAAATGACCAACGCAGCATATTACAGTCATTTCAGGAAGCCGATGCGAAAATGTATGCCTGCAAGAAAAATAAATAACTAAGTGTATGGAGGTTTTTATAATGAAAGAAGAAGAATTCTTATATATCAAATCCCGGATTGATTTCTGGGATAAATTAAGTGATACAGAGATGGGGATACTGAAAGAAAATATTGCACAGGTTTCTTATAAAAAAGGATTTAATCTTCATAGTACTGACAGTGAGTGCCTCGGTGTACTTCTGATAATAAGCGGCGGATTACGTGTCTATATCTTATCTGAGGATGGACGTGAAGTAACCTTATACCGGCTCTCACCAGGAGATATCTGTGTACTTTCCGCTTCCTGTATTTTAAATAACATTACTTTTGACGTACATATTGATGCGGAAAGTGACACTGATGCTTATCTGATCAATATTGGTGCATTTAGTAAACTCAGTAGTCAGAATGTATATGTACAAAATTTTGCATATAAAAATACCATAGAGCGATTTTCAGATGTCATGTGGGCAATGGAACAGATTCTGTTCATGAGTTTTGATAAAAGATTAGCTATCTTTCTGCTGGATGAAACAGCAAAAATAAATTCTTCTGAATTGTTTCTTACGCAGGAGCAAATTGCAAAGTACATTGGAAGTGCCAGAGAAGTGGTTTCGCGTATGCTGAAGGTATTTCAATCCGAAGGAATCCTCGAACAATCAAGAGGTTCCATACGCATCATTGACAAAGAAAAATTACGGGAGCTGACTGTATAGCGCAGCAAACCGATTCAAAAGGTTCGCCGCCAATTATCCTTTATTTTCTCTTTGTTCCCACATAAGAGCCGAACCCACCTGCAACATTAATCACATGAAATCCCCGTTTTGCAAGTGCTTTGGTGGCATTTCCGCTTCTGGCACCTGATTGGCACATGATATAGTATGTTTTATCCTGAATCAGATATTTTTCAGGTGCATTTAATAAATTCCCCATCGGGATATTTTTAGCCGTCTTTATACTTCCATTTCTATATTCATATGGTTCTCTGATATCAATCAATTCTATTTTTCCAATAAGGCTGTCAATATCATTTACGTGAATTACATTACTGTTATCTTTTTTCAGAAAATCAAACATCTTCTTCCACCTTCATTTTCTATGATTATCTTCGTACTATTTTTTACTTTATCAACCATTATTATAAAGTATTTTAAAATATTATCTGTGACCATATCACATACAATATTTGTAAAAGTAACTATCCATTTTTTCCTTTTTTCAGGTCATACATTTTTTGATCTGCATGTTTCAATGCTTCTTCCAATTGTTCCGCTTCCCTGATTTCTTCAATTCCATAAGACAGAAAAATAGGGATTGGAAAATCCTTAGGGTGTTTGAGCTGCTCCATCACCCTGTTGATAATGTCCTCAGCCAAAGATTCTTTGCAATTATGCAGTAAAATCAGAAATTCATCTCCACCTAATCTAATTATAATATCATCTTCCCTAAGCGAGGTCTGAAAAATACGCACTACATATTTTAGCGCTTCATCGCCCATCGCATGTCCATTCTCGTCATTTATCTGCTTAAAATTATCGATATCAATCATGACCAGACAGACACAGAACTCGCTGAATCTATTATTCTTAGACCACTCCTGCTTAAACTGCTCTAAATATAGTCTTGAATATGCCCCGGTAAGGGTATCTTTTGTTGCATATTCCTTATATTTCAACCTACTATCCTCCACTATATTGAGCAGCGACTCTGCATGACTGACAATATACCAGTTGGTAAAAATAACCGTTAATAAAATACCAATAAGAAATCCCACAAACGTCTGAAAACTGATTCTGTCAACTGTATCGAATAATTCTTTATGTGCGATCGAAATACACATATATTGGCTGGTCTTGGTAATCTGTTTCAAATAATATACAGTCTGCGATTCGATATATATTCTTCCCTCTTTATAATAAGCAATATTGTTATTATTATTAACAGACTTTGCCGATTCTTTATCCAATATCGTAAAAACCGTATTCTCCTGCTTAAATACCTGAATAACCTCATCCCCGGAATAAACGGCAACATCATACCCCAAAATCTCTTTATTACTTACAATCGGAGAATAAATCTTAATTGTTGTCGTACCATCTGGATTTTCCTTAATCTTACAGGTACTGACCTGGATATTCTCTTTATAGTCTTCGCCAGGTATTGCAACACTCCCATAACATGCGACCAGTCTCTGGTCCACAATACGATATGCTGCTACAAGCTCATCCAGTACAGCTGCACTTTCTCTAAACCCAGGCTGCATATATTCCCGCAATTTTTCTAAATCAATTTCTCCATCACTATAAGCTATAATTTTGTCCAGAGTCTGTGAACGACTTGACAATGTACTCGTCTCGGTCATGCAATTGTCTACATACTGTTCAAAAATATGCATATTTAATTTTGCTTCCAATTTGAAATTTTCAATTGTTTCCTTTTCCAACTCTGCCTTCATGGGTATGTAAATTGCAGTAAAAATCAGTACGGCAATTACCGTTAAGGAAATAATAATTACCCTTTTAAATTTGTAAATTAGTGTTTGCACGTTTCTCCTCTATATCATGATTTTCTCTATTTC
>JAEWWQ010000278.1 GCA_023458855.1 Bacillota bacterium | reverse complement strand
GAAATCCATTCTAACTTAATATTGAAGTTAACCTTACAGCCAATCATTGAAAATGCGCTATATCACGGACTGAAAAATAAGAGAGGACTTGGGAAGATCAGTGTTACAGGAGTCAGAAAAAAGGATTGCATCGAATTGACGGTGAAAGATAATGGAATAGGTATGGATGAGGTAACCCTTGCAAGATTGAATCGGATTATTGGAGGAGAAGAGCAGGAAGATTCGGAGCATGGATTTGGCATGGCTAATGTACAACAACGGATAGAATTGAATTTTGGCATGAAATATGGTATGCAGATTGAGAGTACTTATGGAGTTGGAACTTCGGTTGTGGTGACAATTCCGATCATTACGCAAAGTGATGAAAAAAACATAACGATTTCGTAAAAAAACATAATATGTTCATAGTTTGTTCAAAAATTAGTAAAAAATCACCACATAACACAAAAAAAATCGGTATCTTTATAACCCCCTTTTTATTATAATATAAACATGTTCAATATATTATTTTAAGGAGGTTTTTTCTTATGAAGAGAAAGTTATTGGGAACATTATTATGTGTTGCAATGGTATCTTCCATGTTAGTGGGATGTGGAAGTAAAGCTGAAACAGCAGCAACAGAAGCAGCAACAGAGGCGGCAGCAACAGAGGCGGCAGCAACAGAAGCTGCTGGCACAACAGAAGAGGTTACAACCGAAAGCGGAGAGACAATTACAGTAGGATTTTCTCAGGTTGGTGCAGAGTCAGACTGGCGTACAGCAAACTCAGAATCAATGAAAGCTACGTTTAGTGAAGAAAATGGATATGAACTTACCTTTGATGATGCACAGCAAAAACAGGAAAATCAGATTACAGCAATACGTAACTTCATTCAACAAGAAGTTGATTATATTGTGTTAGCTCCTGTAACTGAAACAGGTTGGGATACCGTTCTCCAGGAAGCTAAGGATGCAGGAATTCCGGTTATTATCGTTGACCGTATGGTTGATGTATCCGATGACAGTCTGTATACAGCATGGGTTGGTTCAGACTTCAAAGCTGAAGGTGTAAAAGCTTGTGCAACATTAAAAGCGTACTTAGAAGCAGCCGGACGTGGCAGCGATCAAATCAACATCGTTGATATCCAGGGTACAATCGGTGCATCTGCACAGATCGGACGTACTGCAGGTCTGGAAGAAGCAGTAGCAGCTAACAGCAACTGGAAGTTACTTGCAAAAGAAACAGGAGAATTTACACAGGCAAAAGGTCAGGAAGTTATGGAATCTTTATTGAAACAATATGGTGATGATATTGATGTTGTTTACTGTGAAAATGATAATGAAGCATTCGGTGCTATCGATGCTATCAAAAATGCAGGTAAAACAGTAGGTGCAGACGGAGATATTCTTGTAATGTCATTTGATTCAACCAATGCAGGTCTTACAGATATGCTGGATGGTTCTATTACAATCAATACAGAGTGTAACCCATTACATGGTCCACGTGTTGCTGAAATTATCCAGGCGCTTGAAAAAGGTGAGACTGTTGATAAGATGAAATATGTTGATGAAGAAATCTTCGCAGCAGATGATTCAGTTAAGTCTGTTACAATTGATGGAACAGAGTATCCTGTAACAGCTGTTACACAGGCAGTTATTGATGCACGTGCATACTAAAATCAATTTCTATTGATAAAAAGATTTACATGGCGTGATATGGAAAATTCAAACGGATGCTCTGTATCACGCCAAACTTTTGCTTTATTAAAAGTAAAAATCAATAAAAAAAATATATTTTTAAAAAAAAGACCTAAAAATAATATGGAAAAGAAAATAAAATCATTCGTAATTTTAAAATGATTCAATATAAATATAGTAAATAAAGGAAAGCAGGTGAATGTAAGAATGGATCAGAGTTTTGTGTTATCAATGACTAGTATTAGCAAAACATTTCCTGGAGTAAAGGCATTATCAAATGTAGATTTCCATCTGAAAAAGGGTGAAATTCATGCATTGATGGGAGAGAATGGAGCAGGAAAATCAACCCTGATTAAAGTACTTACAGGTGTCTATGAACTGGAAAAAGGTGAAATCTTAATGGCAGGTTCCGATAAACCGATTGTCAACCGTTCTCCGCAGGATGCACAGGAAAATGGTATTAGTACGGTGTATCAGGAAGTTAATCTATGTCCGAATCTTACTGTTGCGGAAAACTTATTTATTGGCAGGGAACCGCGAAAATGTGGATTTATCGATTGGAAAACAATGAATAAAAATTCGGAGAAATTGTTAAAAAAGCTGGATATCGAAGTGTCTCCTACCAGAATGCTGGATGAATGTTCTATAGCGATCCAACAAATGATCGCGATAGCAAGAGCGGTTGATATGAAATGCAAAGTTTTGATTTTAGATGAACCAACTTCCTCTCTGGATGATGAAGAAGTATCTAAGTTATTTGTACTGATGAAGCATCTGAAGAGCGAAGGAGTAGGAATTATATTTGTTACCCATTTTCTTGAACAGGTGTATGAAGTATGTGACAGAATCACTGTTTTACGAAACGGAGAATATGTTGGTGAATATGATACCCAGAGCTTGCCAAGAGTCATGCTGGTAGCCAAGATGATGGGAAAGGACTTTGATGATCTGGCAGACATCAAAGGAGAGCATAAGTCTTCTGAAAAAGAGAAGGTTCCAGTGATTGAAGCAGAAGGTCTTGGTCATGTGGGAACCATCAAACCATTTGATCTGACAATCAATAAAGGAGAAGTAGTGGGACTTACAGGGTTACTTGGATCAGGCCGGTCAGAACTGGTTCGGGCAATCTATGGGGCAGACAAAGCGGACAGCGGTAAACTGAAAGTAAATGGCAAAGAAGTGAAAATCAATACGCCTTTGGAAGCTATGAAGCTTGGGATGGCATATTTACCGGAAGACCGGAAGCGGGATGGCATTATTCCGGATTTGTCTGTTCGTGAAAATATCATTATTGCATTGCAGGCAAAGCGTGGTATGTTCAAGCTGATGAGCCGTAAAGAAATGGAAGAGGCAGCGGATAAATATATTGATTTGCTTCAAATCAAGACTGCAAGCAGGGAAACACCGATTAAAAGCTTGTCAGGAGGTAACCAGCAGAAAGTAATTATTGGAAGATGGCTGCTTACGAATCCAGAATATCTGATATTAGATGAACCAACACGTGGTATTGATATTGGTACTAAAACAGAAATCCAGAAACTGGTTTTAAATTTAGCGGATGAAGGAAAAGCGGTTACATTTATCTCATCAGAAGTAGAGGAAATGATACGTACCTGTTCCAGAATGGCTGTTTTGCGTGATGGCAAAATGGTAGGGGAATTGAGCGATGAAGAATTAACACAATCTACAATTATGAGTACAATTGCTGGAGGTGAAAAGACAGATGAATGAGAAACCAAAATCAATTTTAAAAAGAATAACAGCACATCATATGTTTATGCCGATTGTGTGCCTTATGATCGTACTTTTGGTAAATGTAATTGAGACACCAAGTTTTTTTAAGATATCATTAAATAATGGAGTTTTTTATGGCTATATCATAGACATCATTAACAGAGCTTCGGAACTTGTCATTCTGGCGATTGGAATGACGCTTGTAACGGCTGCATCAGGAGGACAGGATATTAGTGTTGGAGCTGTGATGGCAGTCGCAGCGGCTGTATGCTGTCAGATATTATCAGGTGGCGAGGTAACAACAAATGCTTTCCAGAATCCGCTTATTCTGGCAATTCTTTGTGCTTTGGTGGCATCTGTGATCTGTGGTGCGTTTAATGGTATCTTAGTATCAAAGTTCAATATACAGCCAATGGTCGCAACATTGATTTTGTATACAGCCGGACGCGGTATTGCACAGCTTATTACACAAGGTCAGATTACTTATGTGCGTGTAGATGCATATAAAGTAATGGGAGGGTATATCGGAAAATGTCCGATTCCAACGCCAGTATTTTTTGCAATTGGTTCTGTCATCATTGTTTCCATTGTATTAAAGAAAACAGCACTTGGTCTTTATATTGAAAGTGTCGGTGTAAATGGTTCTGCATCAAGGCTTGTTGGTCTGAATTCTACAATGATTAAATTCTTAACTTATGTGATATGCGGATTTTTAGCCGGGGTTGCCGGAGTTGTGGCTTCCAGCAGGATCTATTCTGCGGATGCCAATAATATCGGACTTAATCTTGAAATGGATGCAATCCTTGCAGTTGCTCTTGGCGGCAATGCATTGGGCGGTGGAAGATTCAGTTTGATGGGATCTATCATCGGGGCCTATACAATTCAGGCGCTGACTACAACGC
>JAEWWQ010000277.1 GCA_023458855.1 Bacillota bacterium | reverse complement strand
TAAACACTTTTGTAGATTGACTCTACTTCTATATTAGCTTCCATAGCCATTACAATTTCTTCTTCTGACAATCCTGTCAATTCTGCAACTTCAGTAATCGTGGCATCCCGGCCTAATGTATGTCCAAGTGTTTCCCTTGCCTGTTTTACTTTCCAGCCATTTTCCTTAATGGCTCTGCTTACCTTTACCATTCCATCATCTCTTAAGAATCTTTTGATCTCCCCACTGATCATGGGGACCGCATAAGTAGAAAATTTCACTTCATAAGATAGGTCAAATTTGTCAATGGCCTTCATCAGACCAATACTGCCTATTTGAAACAAATCTTCTACATCTACTCCGCGTCCCCAAAAACGTTTCACGATATGATGCACTAATCCGAGATTCTTTTCTATTAGTATTTTTCTTGCTTCTTTATCTCCTTCCTGCGCCTGTGCAATTAATACCGCGGTATCTTCCATTTACGATTCCTCATCATGAATCCATGGTGTTGTTCCAAGCTTTTTCACCATTTGAATCTTTGTTCCTTTTCCGATTTCCGATTCTACCTGTAAATTGTCCATAAATGCCTCCATAAACGCAAACCCCATTCCCGAACGATCTAACTCCGGTTTTGTTGTATACAGGGGTTCCATTGCTTTTTCCACATCTTCAATTCCTTTTCCCTGATCCTCAATAGTAACGGCTAACACGTCACCTACCAGTTCACAGGTTATGTATACTTTTCCTTCTTCTCCGTCATAGCCATGTATGATTGCATTGGTTACGGCCTCTGATACTGCTGTTTTCACATCTGCTACTTCTTCCAGCGTCGGATCCAAAGATGCCATAAAAGCGGCTACTGCGATTCTTGCAAATCCTTCATTTTCTGATATTGCATCGAATTCCAGCTTCATTTCATTTCTCATATTTCGTTTTCTCCTTTCAGTCATTCGGATTACCATCCCCTGAATCTCTTTACCAGAATTCTCACGTTCCATTATTTCCCTTTCTAACACCTCTCTGCTCTGCATCTTTCTACTCCATAATTTCTATAATTTTGTTTAATCCTGACATTTTTAATATTCTCTTGATCTGTGTATCCGCGTGAATCGCAAATACTTTTCCGCCAAAGCACTGGATCATCTTATAGCGTCCCATGATTACCCCGATTCCGGAACTATCCATAAATCTGGTATCTTCAAAATCAAAAACTATGTTTTTTACATCTTCATGCACAATTAAGTGATCTGCTCTTTTTCTTATGTAAACTGATTTGTGGTGGTCCAGTTCTTCCGGCATTCTCACCATCAAATAGTTTTCAATAATCTTAAAATCTTCTTCCATACAGCGTCTCCTTTTTTTACAAACCTTTCGTTTTTTCTCCACAAAAACAACATATTCATCAAAATACGCAAAAAAAGAGAACATAAACTATTATGTCCTCTTTTGTATTTTTTATTATTTATTACTGAGCATTTAATTCAGCAAGATTGTCTTCTGCCTTTTTAGCCTTATCCGTGTCCGGGAAAAGTTCACTTACCTGTGCGTAGAATTTCTTTGCATTTGTAATATCACCGTTTTTGCTGTATGCATTAGCCAGATTATAAAGTGCATCACTATTGGTACTGTCAAATTCAAATGCCTTGGTCAAATCAGTGATTGCCTTACTATAATCCCCCTTCTTATATGCACTATAGCCAGAATTATAATAATATCTGGATACCTTTGGTCCAACATCACCCATTAGTTTCTGATACAGATTCTTGAATTCTGCGGAAGCCTTATCTCCCAATTCCTCTATATTGATTGCTGCAAGTATGTCTGCAATCTCTTCAACATCAGAAGGGTTATCAATATACATATTAGCGGCTTTTAACAGATTGTCGCTCGCCTGGAGCGCACCATCCGAACCCTCATACGTATCCACCTGAGACTGCAGTTTTGTATTACTCTCATTCAGGGCTTCTACCTGAAGCTGCAATTCTTCGATTTTTGACGTCTTTACATCAGATTGCTCACTTACCGTTTTCAGTTCCTGATTGATATTAGCCTTTTCGGCACTGATCCGCGCCGGTAAGATCAAAAACCAGGCAATCGCAAGACCAATCACTGCACCGATGACAATATTAAATATGGAAGATGCTCCCGACTGTTCCTTTACATTTACCGGCTGGATAATCGTTTCATTTCCGCTTTGATATTTTATGACATCCTCAGAAGTATTCTTTTTATCTTTGCTGCTCCTGCCTTTATCTTCTTCAACACTTCCTGACTGTTCAATTTCTTTCAGATAACGAAGGGTCGTGGTGTTATTCGCATCCACGGCACAACATTTCATTAATTCTTTACGGGCTTTTTCCCAATCCTCCATATGAATATATATCAATGCTAAAAGCTGGTGTGCCCTGACAAACTTCGGGTTCAGAGACAGCACTTTTTTCAGCTGGATTACTGCCAGATCAAGACTGTCCTGGTTACAATAGGAAAGTGCCTGATTGTATTTCTTAATCGTCTGATTGATCGTATCAAGCCTGGCAGGACTTGTCTGTATTGCATTAATATAATCATCCGCTATGTTCTTTTCCGTACGAATATTCTTACTGATGACCCACTCGCTTAACGCTGCTACCACTTCCCCTGTTTCGTAGTATACCAGCCCTAACAGGTTTCTCGCTTTAATATTATTCTTATTAAATTTCAGACTTTGCCTCAGGCTTGTAACAGCTCCCGACAAGTCCCTGACATTAGCCTTTTCCAATCCGTCATTATAAAAACGATTCGATATGTGAATTATCTTTTTATATACGGATACATCAGCTCCACATCCGGTGCAAAAGTCCTTTTCAGATAAACGACATCCACAATTATAGCAATTCATGCCTTATTTTACCCCTATTCTTCCTTCATGTCCTTAATCATTCCCACTAATACATCTGCCATATCTGTTAAATCCTGATTGTAAATAGCTTCTTCTGCTTCTTCTATTTCCAAACTGGGATGAAATTTCTTTAATTCTTCTTCAAAATTAATCACTCCATTACCTCCTTAAGATTTCTTTCACCAGACCAACCAAATATAATGATCCTACGATATACAGTCTGTCGCTTTCACTTTTTTGCTGCAGACAATCCCGAAATGCTCTGTCAACATCTTCATAAAGATAGAGTTCCTTTGTATATTGAGAAAATATTTTTTTCAAACGTTCCAGTTCTACGGCCCGGCTTCCCCGGATCTTTGTGACTGACACACGCGTAAATAAGCCAGATTCCATTAATCTCCTGATCATTGCCGTGTAGTCCTTGTCACTTACAACTGCGAACAAGAGATGATTGTTCTTATGACCCATTGATCTCACAGTGTCAACAAACGCCTCTATCCCATCTTCATTGTGTGCACCTTCTACAACAACACCCGGTAAGATTTCTTCCATTCGCCCTTCCCATCTGGCAGAGGCGATTCCCTTTCTCAACTGCTCCCTGGTGATTGTATGTGCCCGATCGATTACTTCCAGTGTCCTGACTGCCAGTGCTGCATTCACCACCTGATAAAGTGCACAGGAAGATAAAGTAAGTTCAATATAACCATAATACTTAGATTCCAACGAAAAATCAATGCTTTTATAGGTATTTTTTAAAATATTAAAGTCACCGCTATTCACCGGAAATGTCGGACTTTGTAGTTTCTTAGCCCTCTGCTCGATGACTCTGGTCACTTCTTCTTTTGTATTCAGATAAATTACCGGAATGCCTCTTTTGATGATTCCCGCCTTTTCCCACGCTATTTTCTCCAGTGTGTCTCCCAGATACTCGCAATGATCCTTCCCGATTTTTGTAATAACAGCAGCAGT
>JAEWWQ010000276.1 GCA_023458855.1 Bacillota bacterium | reverse complement strand
TAATTCATTACACCGTATAGATAAGACTCTTGAACCGCTAAAATATAATCAAAACATTTTTCCTTTAATTTACTTTGAAGGATTGCAGACATCTTTTTCCATGCATTTTTCTCAATAGAAAAACTTGGTTCTCCCGCTTCACAATCCATTTTAATACAAAACACTTCATAGATACCTTCATTCTTCGAAAAATGATATTGCTTTTTCAAAATATCGCCCGTTATTATCTGATCAGTATTCGCAAGTAAATCTGTAACTAATGCACTACGCAATTTTGTAATACTATCTTCCTTCTCCCTATTTTTCTGTCTTTCTTCCTCAATTTGCTGCTTAATCCCTAATAAAGATTCATTCAACGCATCTTGGTTAATAGGTTTTAAAAGATAATCTTTTACTTCATATTTGATCGCCATCTGGGCATATTCAAACAGTGCATATCCACTGATGACAATGATTTTTATTCCTGGTGATAATTTTCTTACTTTCTCAATCAATTCTAACCCGTCGCACCCGGGCATACGAATGTCCGTAATTAATACATCTGTCTTATTACTTCCTATAAAGTGAAGGGCATCAATTCCATTAAGAGCCGTTCCAATAACCTGCATTCCTAATTCATCCCATTTTCCAAGCATTTTAATCAGCTTGCAAATACGTTCTTCGTCATCAGCGATTACAATATTAATCATCAAATTTAACCCCAAATTTTTCAATTTAATTTCTATTCTTCATCATTAATGATCTTTTTCATGATTATACAGATCACTCCAAGGAACACTTAACGGCAACATTCCAAAATTTTCCTTAGAATACTCTTGTATTTTCATATTTTTTCCTATTCTTATAACTCTATCTGCAATAGACAATGAGTCTGCCATATTCACGACTAGCATTAAAATAGTAATTCCCTTTTTCAGACAATACTTCTGTCTTTCCCATATATGAATTCTTTGAGAAAGGTCCGCACCCTTGTATGGCTGAATGCATATCATAATCTCCGGTTTTTGTAATACTATCCTTGCAAAAATCAAGTCCATTTTCTGTATATTTGATAATTCATTTATCGATTTATCAAATACATCTTCCCCAAGAATTTCTGCATATTCTGTGCGAATACTTTCTCGTATTTTTTTATTCCTCCATATATTGGACATTCTATGATCCATCGTAAAACATAGATTATCCATATAGCTCATTTCATTAAAAAGCATATAACTTCCCGGTTGTTCTCTTAATATTGCGATTTTCCTTGTTTTTATTGGATTGACTCTACTGCCATTCAAAAATATCTTTCCTGTGCAATTTTCTTCTACTCCTGTTAATACACTTAATAATTCTTCATATACTTTTCCATCCAGGCTCTGTATTGCCAAGCATTCTCCACGATAAATCTGTATGTCAAAATCTTTTATATATTTGCTGGAACTATTTGTTATTTCAGCTATAACTTCCTTTTTCTCATCTTTTTTTTGATCCTGTAATGTCTGAATTACATGGCTTCTATATTTTTTTGCATAGTCCTGCGCAATTTCATTTTGCATATTCCGACCATCCAATATCATAGTAATCTTTCCGTTTGACATCCAAAGAGCTCTATGGCATATTTGCAGAATCTCTTCAAAATGAAAACTGATATATAGAAAAGAAAACCCTTTTTCTGCATAATACCGTATGATTCGATACAAATCCTCTATCTCATTTTCATTAACAATTGTACTTATTTCACGAAGAACAATTAAATGATGCCCCGCAACTACTGCTCGTATCAGTTCCACAACTACTCGTTCAAAGGAAGATAACTTTTCAACCAGAGTATCCGGCCTGATTGCAATTCCTATTGCATCTAAAAATGGCTGTAATTGCTCTTTTAAAACTCTGGATTGTATGATTTCCTGATGAAATTCAGGACGAAATACAAATATATTCGTAGCAACCGTTTGGCCTTCCACAAGGGAACTTTTGCTGCCAATGATAGAAATTTTATTATTTGTGCGTTTCATGTCCTGCCAGGAATTTACCTTTTTCTCCATATAATATACATAGCCATAATATAATGGAGTATTATAGCGCAAAATATCAAGAAAGTCAGACAAACCAAATGCATTATTTCCTGGTAATAATCCAACGATCTCACCTTCCATAATATTCATTTCAAAATTTTCAAGCAGCACAAGCTCCTGCTCTTTATAAGTTACGCGCTCCATCCTTAAAACTTCTTTTTTCATTTTTTCACAATCCAAAGTCTAACCCCAAAAATGATCTTCTATCATAATACAAATTGCATGATAAACAGGAAGTGTAAGCTCCTGTACAAGATAGGTATCTGTTTCCGGAAGTTTAATTGAAATATCTACTATATCTGATATATTACCCCCTTTTTCACCTGTAATCAAGATTGTCTTCATACCTAATGCTTTTGCCGTAATTACTGCATTTTTAATATTTTTAGAATTACCGGAGGTACTCATTCCCAAAAGAACATCCCCACATGCTCCATACGCATAAACCTGTTGGGCATATACGATTTCCGGATCACAATCATTTATAATTGCTGTCATAATTGCATTCTGTGCATTTAATGAAATAGCTGGAAGCGCACCCTTTAATTGTCCTGTAATTACTCCGTCCTCATCAAAAGATTTTAACATTTTCTCAAAAAATTCAGGCAATGGCCGTTCTCTGTGAAATTCCTTCATTAACTCTCCCACGATATGATCTGCATCTGATGCACTGCCACCATTACCACACACAAGTAATTTTCCACCCTGTTCATATGAACTCACAATCATTTTTTCTGCTTTTAAAATATCTTCCCTGGCATTTATAAGAATTGGATATCTATTAACTAAATTCTCTACTTCTGAAAATTCATTCATTTATTTTTCTCCTGTTTTATTCTTCCAGTCACAGCTACAGATAAAGCAGCATAGTCACCTATTTTATCCCCTAATCCTGCCGGAACTATTTTACAGATTTTTGCAGCTTCTGAAAAAGCTTCATTTCTAATAGTTTTCATTGTAATATACTCAAATAATTCCTTACTTCTTGCATAAATACTCCCAATTATGATTACTTCCGGGTTAAGAATATCAATCATAATAGATAATGCCTTCCCCAAATGTATCGCCGAAGAATTGTATATCTCAATCGCAAGCTTGTCGCCGGCATATGCTGCTTCCGAAACAGAATGCGCTGTTAATCCTTCTAATTCTTCATATGTGGGGCATAGTATCGGAT
>JAEWWQ010000275.1 GCA_023458855.1 Bacillota bacterium | reverse complement strand
TGAATGGCCTTTTCCTTATCCTGTTTTGTTTCTAACTGCTCTAATCGGGTATTGAAAAGACATGCTACCTCCCGTTGTTCTTCTTCATCCGTAAACATACTGATAATTGCCGCGGGATTCAGTTTTTTCTGTTCCAGTTCTTCAAACAGCTTTGTCGCTACTTTTTTATATAATTCCGCTGTAAAATCTTCCGGAGAAATATATTTTTGAATGAGCTGATATAGGGAAGGCTCTTCTACAAGCCATGTTAATAACAGCCTTTGTGTTCTCTTCACAGCATCCTGAGGTGTGGATTTACTCTGAATTCCTGATTTTGGCCGGGTCACCTGCGAAGCCAGTCCTGTTCTTGCTGCATATTCGATCACTGATTTTTTTAGATTTTCAATTCCAATATGATATTTATCGGCAATTGCTTCAATATAATTATCTCTTTCTATTTCCTCCTGAAAGTCACACAGCTTCTTTGCAATTTCTTTATAAAACTTTGTTTTGCTCTCCGGATCCTTCAGATTATAATCGCGTTCCAGCATACGAATCTCAAAAAAGAAACTGTTTTCAGCCTGTTCAATCCGTTTCTGAAAAGCTTCAGCGCCCATATTTTTAATAAATTCATCGGGATCCTTGTAGGGCTGCATGTTAATAACCTTACCGGTCAATCCGGCCTCTTTTAATATTGGCATGGCCCGCAATGCTGCCTTCACACCAGCTTCATCACTGTCATACGTCAGTAATACTTCTTCTGTATACCGCCTCAGCAGGTTGGCTTGTCCGGAAGTAAATGCCGTTCCAAGGGATGCCACCGCCTGTACAAATCCAGCCTGATGCATCGCAATGACATCCATATATCCCTCACACAAAATGATATGATTCTTTCTTGAGGTTCTGGCAAAATTAAGACCATATAGATTACGGCTCTTATCAAAGATGGGAGTCTCCGGGGAATTCAGATATTTTGGCTTTCCCTCGCCCATAACACGACCGCCGAATCCAATCACCCGGTGATTAATATCCTGAATCGGAAACATCACACGATTCCAGAATTTATCATACATGCCGTGCTGTTCATCTACGTTGGCCAGTCCTGCTTCTCTGATGATATCTTCCGCATATCCCTTTTTCTTAAGATATTGAATCAGATCATCACTGTATTTTAAAGAAAATCCAAGACCGAACTGTTTTATTGTCTCTTCCGACAATTTTCGCTCTTGCAGATAACGGTGCCCGGCTGATCCTTGTTCTGTCCGTAACTGGTAGAAATAGTACTTGGCCGCTTCTTTATTTACTTCCAGAAGTCTTGCTCTGCGGCTTTCCTTTTGTTTTGCCTCTTCCGAATATTCTAATTCAGGTAAGGTAATGCCCGCACGGTCTGCAAGATGCTTTATTGCCTCCCCAAATGTAAAATTCTCATACTCCATAATAAAAGTGAACACATTTCCGCCTGCTCCGCATCCGAAGCAATAATACATCTGTTTATTTGGACTCACTGAAAAAGAAGGAGACTTCTCATTATGAAAAGGACAAAGTCCAAAGTAATTACTTCCTTTTTTCTGCAATCGGACATAACCGGATACAATGTCCACGATATCATTTTTCTGCCGTATTTCCTCAACTAATTCTTCCGGGTAATACATGTCCAACACCTTTCATGTTATTTTATCTGTCCCACGATTTCGGAATATATATTTCTTCATATGTCGCAATCGCAAATCTGTCCGTCATAGAGGCCAGATAGTCACAAACAACTCTTTCTCTGTTCTCTCCTTGTTTCTCCATAAGGAAGAGCAGGTCCTTTGGCAACTTCTCAATATGTACCATATAATAATCATATAAAGTTTCCATCAATACCTCTGCCTTGCCCTCTTCACTCTTGGCTTCCGGATTGGTATATACTCTTTCGAACATAAATGTTCTCAGATTCTTCATTGCTTTTTCCACTTCTTCTGACATACAGATATCATTTCTGTCCGTACTGTTGGTAACGATATCGTGGATAAAGTGATCCAATCGCTCACCTGTAGTATAGCCGATCACATCGCCTATTTCTTTTGGAATATCTCCCTCCTGCAAAATACCAGCCCTGATAGCATCATCCATATCATGATGAATATATGCGATTTTATCGGATAAACGCACTATCCTGCCCTCCAACGTGCAAGGCATACCTTCTGTCTGATGATTTAAGATGCCGTCACACACTTCATAGGTAAGATTTAATCCCTGCAGTCCTTTTTCCAGTACTTCTACCGTCCTTACACTCTGTTCGCTGTGCTTAAAACCATAGGGACATACACGATCCAGTGCCCGTTCTCCTGCATGACCAAAAGGTGTATGCCCAAGGTCATGTCCCAGCGCAATTGCTTCTACCAGATCCTCATTCATCCTAAGTGCCTTTGCAATTGTCCTTGCATTCTGAGACACCTCCAGAGTATGTGTTAATCTGGTCCGGTAATGATCTCCCTCCGGAGTCAGAAATACCTGCGTTTTGTCCTTCAGCCTGCGAAAAGATTTACTATGTAGTATTCTGTCTCTGTCTCTCTGGAAAACTGGCCGTATATCACATTGCTCTTCCTGCTTTTCCCGGCCTTTTGAATACATGCTTAAAGCAGCATACGGGCTTAAGTATTCTTGTTCCCGCCTTTCCAAATCTTCACGAATCGACATAATAAGACTCCCTTCTTCTGTCTTTCCAGCAGTTCTTTTATCTTTTCACAAACACTCCTAATTTACATATTCTGTGTCCGTCTATCATTTCCTTTATTTTTATTTTTAATTTATAATTTCCCGAATACCTCTTATCTGCAAATTTCAAATATGAACTCTGCATTTTGATCCATTGCATCGTATGCCGTCTTAAATGGTGACATCTGAAACACATGCCACATGCCTTTATATATCTCTAACTCTGCCGGCACCCCCGCCTTTAACAGACGCTTATATAGCATGGTAGCGTCATTCAGCAGAATCTCATTATCACCCACCTGAATATAGGTTCTTGGAAATCCGCTGAGATCCCCATACAAGGGTGAAATCAATGGATTCTCAAGATCCTGTCCTGCAGCATAAGCTTCCTTTGCTTTGCTGATATAATCCGCATCCAGTACCGGATCGACCTCTGCTCTGGATTCATGTGATCTTCCCGTCACACACAGATCTGTCCATGGTGACATTAATATGACTCCCCTTGGCAGCAATCTTTCTTCTGCTTTTAGTTTATGTATCATTGCGAGCGCAAGATTACCACCGGCCGAATCACCCGCCAATATAATATCCGATGCACCATATCCAAAAAGCATCAGGTAATCCCATGCCTTTATTCCGTCTTCCAGCGCAGCAGGATATGGATTCTCGGGTGCAAGCCTGTAATCAAAACAGAGTACATCCATCGAAGTCGAACTTGCCAGCTTTGTGGTCAATGTTCTGGCATATAAACTGCTTCCGGTCATATAACCGCCGCCGTGGCAATACAGAATCACATATTTTTTCATATGTGCACGGTTCACACTAATCCATTCTGCATACATTCCCTGTATTTCAATACTCTTAATCACCACTTCTTTTTGTTTTCCCCAAATAGAACCCAGATTATTCTGCGTTTGTCTTTGCCTTTCAATATCCTGTTCTTCAACAACACTATGTACTTTTTTAATCAGATTCATTAAATTTTGATTTCTTTTTGCAGATAATGAC
>JAEWWQ010000274.1 GCA_023458855.1 Bacillota bacterium | reverse complement strand
GAACAGATACTGGTCCAATCATATTGCAGAAACCAGTGGAAGTATTGGAAGGCGATACTCCGGAAAGATTACAGAAACGTGTGATGGAGCAGGCAGAATGGGTGATTTTGCCAAGAGCAATAGATATGATTGCGAATGGGGAATTAAAATATTGGCAGGCTGACAGGTAGAACGAAGTGAGGAGCAGGCGATGAAAGTATTAATTATAGGAAGCGGTGGACGGGAACATGCCATCGCAACAAGTGTTGCAAAAAGTAAGAAGGTAAGTAAGATATACTGTGCACCGGGAAATGCAGGTATTGGTCAGATAGCGGAGTGCGTACCGATTACAGCGATGGAATTTGACAGAATAGTTACATTTTCCAAAGAAAATGCAGTTGATCTGGTCATAGTAGGAATGGATGATCCGTTGGTCGGCGGATTGGTAGATAAGTTGGAGGCAGCGGGAATACGTGCCTTCGGCCCAAGAAAAAATGCCGCTATTCTGGAAGGAAGCAAGGCTTTTTCCAAAGACCTGATGAAAAAGTATAAGATTCCGACAGCTGAATATGAAAATTTCGAAACACCGGAAGCAGCACTTGCGTATCTGGAAAAATCAAGCTTCCCTATCGTATTAAAAGCGGATGGACTGGCACTTGGAAAAGGTGTGTTGATTTGTAATACGCTGGAAGAAGCAAAAGCCGGTGTGCAATCAATTATGTTGGACAAGAAATTTGGTTCTGCCGGTAATAAATTAGTAATAGAAGAATTTATGCAGGGAAGAGAAGTGTCGGTATTATCTTTTGTAGATGGAAAAACGATTAAGACAATGACATCAGCGCAGGATCACAAACGTGCAAAAGACGGTGATCAGGGACTGAATACCGGTGGTATGGGAACTTTTTCTCCGAGTCCTTTTTATACTGCTGAAGTTGATGCATTCTGCAATAAATATGTGTATCAGGCTACAGTTGATGCTATGGCATCAGAAGGCAGAGAATTTAAAGGTATTATTTTCTTTGGACTTATGTTAACCAAAAAAGGTCCAAAAGTTTTGGAGTATAATGCGAGATTTGGCGATCCGGAAGCACAGGTAGTACTCCCGCGAATGAAAAATGATATCATTGATGTAGTGGAAGCATGCATAGATGGAACATTGGATCAGATCGACCTGCAATTTGAAGATAATGCGGCAGTTTGCGTTGTACTGGCATCAGACGGTTATCCGGTTTCTTATGAAAAGGGATATCTGATCAGCGGACTTGAGAAATTTGATGCAAAAGAAGGATACTATGTTTTCCATGCCGGCACGAAATTAACAGAAAAGGGAATTGTTACAGATGGTGGAAGAGTACTCGGTGTAACCGCCAAGGGAGCAACGCTGCAGGAGGCAAGACAGAATGCTTATCAGGCAACAGAGTGGATTGCGTATGAAAACAAATATATGCGACATGATATCGGAAAGGCAATCGATGAGGTTTAAGAACTGGTATGTAATGTTTGAAGACCAAATGATCTTGCAATATAGTAGGGGATAGGGTGTAATGCGTTATGGATTTTGGAGTAAATATATATAACAGACCAACTTGCTGCAGTAAATGCGGCGGAATCATGGTATTTGTCGGTGTTGGAGAGTATCACTGTGAAGATTGCAAAAATGTTGAGTATGATGATTACGGTAAGGTACGTCTGTATATTGAAAAGCATAAAGGTGCAACAGCCGCGCAGATTGAGGCAGAAATAGGAGTAAGCCAGAAGACGATCAGGCAGATGCTTCGCGACTCTAAGATAGAAATTGCCGCGGAATCGAGAATCTTTATGAAATGCGAAATATGTGGAACAAATATCCGTTCAGGCAGATTCTGCAAGAAATGTGAAGCGAATTATCATCACCAGATTGAAGAAGAACAAAGAAAGATTAAATTACATAAGGGAAGCAAAGGGTACGGCATGGAAATGGAACATGACTTTAGTGGTGAGAAACGTTTCCGAAGAGAATGATAATGTTATAAAGGGGTACAATATGAAGAATCAGAGAAAAACAGGAATACGAAAGATGATGAAGACAGGTCTGGGAGTGTGTGCGGTTGCATTATGTGTTTATTTTACTACGTTTGCTACTTATGCATATACCAAAACAACAGGAACCGTCATACCAGCAACAGCTAAGATTCGGGCAGAGGCAAGTACATCAAGTGAAGCAGTCGGAAGTACGGCAGCCGGAAAAACGGTTTCGATCGTGGATGAAGTAACAGGGAGTGATGGCAGTACATGGTATCAGATAGAAGTGGATGGAAGCACAAAAGGATATATACGTGCGGATCTGGTCACCAAGGCAGCCTCTTCTGATACTACGACAGATACATCTGCGAATACCGCCGCGGATACAGCATCCACAGATTCTGCTTCCTCCACGGCAAGCGTAACGCAGGTGGACAGCCAGGCAGCTACCGTGTCTACGGCCAGTGCAAATGTCAGAAAGAGTGCATCTACTACAGCAGAAGTGATAAGTTCAATTGCCAAGGGAACCGGGGTGACAATTACCGGTGAGACAACAGGAAATGATGGAAAAAGATGGTACCAGATTTCTTATAATAATGGTGCATCCACCGGATTTATCCGTGCAGATCTGGTAACAGCAGGTACCGCAGCGGAAACAGAAGTAACAGGTACCAAAAGCTCGACGACAGAAAAGCAGGAATCTTCAGAAGAGGCAGTAACCGAAGAAGAAACCACAGAAGCAGAGTCTGTGGAAGAAACAACGGAAGCAGCTTCCAGCGAAGAACAGGAGGGAACAACGTCTGCTGCAGGTTCGGTTACAATCCTGAATACGGAAGAGACACCTGCGTTACCATCCGGATTCCAGGAGGTTTCTGTAACACTGAATGAGGAAAATGTCAGAGCATGGAAAAATGGGGATTTCTATATTTTCTATGCACAGGCTGCTGATGGTACGGAAGGGTTTTATATGTATGATTCAGTAGAGGCAACTTATCAAAGATATTTCATGACTAATGTTGAGATGCCGGAAGGAGAAGACACAACAGATATGTCAGGTCTCTTAAAGCCCATAGTAATTGGAATGGCTGCCGTCCTTGTGATTTTATTAATTATTATTATGATATTAACCATTAAATTAAATGAGTATAAGGA
>JAEWWQ010000273.1 GCA_023458855.1 Bacillota bacterium | reverse complement strand
GCATATGCAAGGTTCATTGATACGCTTGATTTTCTCTCATTCGGCGTACAGCTGGTAATGGATATTACTTTATTTTCTTCCCCACAGAATTCAATATTTGTTCTCAGAGTTTTATATGCTTCCTTTGTTCTGTAATCCAGTTTACTGATCTGATCTAATTTAACTTCCTGCATAATCACACCTCAATCTTATGAATATCTGTCTCAGCTATACTGTCCTGCATTTTGTCAGCTTCATTATTTTTATCTTTTTTCCTGGCAGGATTCCCGTATTCCTTCTTTTTATACTTTTTTATTATTTTATTCTTAGTTGCCATTCCCTGATTCTCAGCAAGAGGAATCAACGCTAAAATGCTTAGATGCAGATATTTTTCAACGTCCTCTGATGACTTGATCGTGTCATCCAATATGTATATGCCAAATACAATCATACATACGGTAACAGCACCAATCAGCCCGCATGCCAATGTCCATTTTCCAATATTCGGGGCCGACTTTTCCATTGGAATATTTGCTGTTTCTACTATATTAACTGCTTCTATGTCCATAACATTTGTAATATGTATGGATGCCGTCTCACGAATTGCGTTAGCAATATCCATTGCTGTCACTGGGTCCTGATCACTTACTGTAATGGCAAGTATTCTTGTATCTGATGGTGTTGATACCGTAAGCTTTTTTTGCAATTCTTCATAATCCATTGTCAGGCTAAGTTCCTGTATAACCTCCTCCAACACGAACCGGCTCTTGATCAGCTCAGCATAATCTTTCGTCAGCTGAGTTCCCACTTGCACATCATTATAAGTAACGGTTGCATTATCCTGCTTATTCAGAATATAAATCTTTGTTGTCGACTCATAAGTTGGTCTGAGCATAAACCTGCTAATGATAAATCCCATTGTTGCCATAAGTAAAGCTGCTGACAAAATAATCCAAATTCTATGTAAAAGCAAACCTATTATCTCGCCTAAATCAATCTCTATTTCATCTGTCTGTATTTCTTTGCTGTTCATACTGTCCCCCAAAACAAGATATATTCATTTGTAATAATTTTTTCAGCATTTTTAAATAAAAGAGCATCAACATAATCTTTATCAAATCTGCGATATAATTTTCTGGCACACTTTTTCATGAGTGGAGCTCTTTTCTTATCATTATGTGCATCTGTAGCTACAAAATGAACAAACCCCTTTTTTAAAAGCTGTAATGTATACTTTTTGGTTATATAGCCAAAACTTCCTATAATACTTCCCGCATTTACCTGCACATAGCATCCCATGCCAATTAATTCATATACCAGTTCCTGCTTTCTCAACATACACCGATAACGTTCAATATGTGCAATGACCGGACGATACCCCTCGGATAATATATGGTACAGTCCATTACGGATATAGGCATAATCATCCATTGGTGAAAACTCCACCAGAATATAAGAAGAGGAAGCCAATGTACACATACAACCAGCCTCCAGTAGTTCTTTCAAATTACTTCGATAATATAATTCATTCCCTGCATAAATGGTAATACCATATTTTTCGGCATCTGACTTCTGTTGTAATTCTGATATACTGTTTATGATTGTTTCTCTATTTGCAGAGTGCCTTTCCGATTTATAATGAGGCGTCACTATAATCGAACCGATTCCCTCCTCCTTAGCAATGCGCAGCATGGCTAAGGATTGCTGCATGTTTTCCGGTCCATCATCAATGCCAGGCAGGATGTGTGAGTGGATGTCTATATACTTATTCATATATTTTCATCTTTCGCTATAAATTTTTCATAACGCTATTTTAAATAGCACTTTTAAAGTATATGCTATTTCTTTTAGACTTTCAAGTACTTTTTTCTTATATACTATAATTTATTAATTCATATACTGGATTTATCAATATGCGGCACATACATTGGAAAGGGATTTTAAAAAATGGAAAAATCACTCGGACAACTCTTAAAAGAATTAAGAACGCTTAACCGATATTCCCAAGAATTTGTTGCATCCATGTTAAATGTTATACGGCAGACTTATTCTCATTATGAAACAGGACGTATTATGCCCCCGGCTGATTCCTTATATAAATTATCTCAGCTATATAATGTACCGATAGAGCGTTTTTTTGCTTTTACCGATGTCAGAGCAAATTATGAAAATTACACGGTGCCGAATACCAAAAGTAATTTGGATACTATTGCAGAACCTCCCGCCCCGTATTCTATTCATTTAAAAAAAATAACTAATACTGTAGACTTGAATTCGCTAACGCCAAGCGATTTAGAGATGCTCTATTATTTTCAGAATCTGGACATAGAAGATAAAATAGATATTCTGGATTTTTTAAAAATTAAATATAAACGTCATAAAGAAAAAAAATAGACAAAAAAATAACCGCCAATCCTTCCGACAGGGGCGGTTATTTTTTGTTCTTTGGTGTACTTTTTTAGCCTATTGCTTCTTTAATTTTTCTTACTTCATTTTCAAGATTTATCAATCTGAGTTTCATTATCTCTTTTTCATTATTGACCTTAAGAGATTCATCCAATTTTCGAGATAAATCTAAATGTCCCTCCGCAATAATTTCAATACTTTTATTAGTTTCATTTTCAATTGTTAACTCTATAGATTTAATATGTCTACTATTTTCTTTTACCTCTGTTCTTAACTCTGATATTGAATCTGCTATTTTATTTAATAATTCTTCTATTCTATCCATATTTTCCTCTACCAGTTAGAAATGTGTACAATTACTATACCATAAATACTTGCAATCTTCTATTTTTATTTCACATTTTTTACTATTCTTTTTAAAAGTATTAATTATAACGTTCGTTATTTATGATGCTACAAAAAATAAAAACCTCTGTAAATGCTATATTTACAAGGGTTTCTATCAATAGCGAAGGGGGGATTCGAACCCTCGACACCACGGGTATGAACCGTGTGCTCTAGCCAACTGAGCTACTTCGCCATATTTAATTTTGTTACCAAATGGGACCTACAGGGCTCGAACCTGTGACCCTCTGCTTGTAAGGCAGATGCTCTCCCAGCTGAGCTAAGATCCCATGGTTTTTGTGGTTATTTTCGCAACCAGCTTTGTTAGTATACAATTATTAGGGGCAGATTGTCAACCCTTTTTTTATATTTTTTTGACTTTATTTTCACCCCGACATCTGACAATTTAGTTCATAATCTCCTGACAGCGAATCGTATCCAACTGTATTTCCTGTTGCAGGAGATTGCATTGTCTGTCCAGATCTTCCAGATAAGTATTGCGTACCCAGGCCCACTTTTCTTCCTGTTCCAAGTGACAGCATGCTATGCCCGCATAGATTTCACTCCATAGCTTTCTATATAATGAGATATCAAAGTGTTCCAGATTCCCATCAAATTCTGATGCTGCGGCCGGACAATATTTTCTTACGACCAATGCACTGATATAAGGAATATACAACGCATCCAGATAATTATAGCCTATCACTTCATTTGTAATCATTGCAAACAAATATTTATCGGCTGCATAGATGGAATGCAGCAAGGCATAGACTGTTCCAAGTTTATGCCTGAACTGTTTTGAGCGGAACCAGTCCGCAATATCTCTCACATAACAATACCCGGCTACATCTTCCCAAAGGTTCTTATCCCATGCACTATTAAAATCATCCTGCAGGATATATTCCAATAAATGCAATACCTCTTTTGGTTCCGAACGAAGATTCCTTAATGTATAGGCATATACCTTGTGCTCTGGTATCCCTGTATCAATCACGTCCACGATCTCTGCAATTGCAGATAATTGAAACTCTTTCTGATTCTCCAGTAACCGTTTCTCTTTTCTGCCGCATGCACCTTCACAGTCCGTAAAAACAGGCTGATGCGGAAAATTAAAGATACCGAATTTTTTAACCAATTCTGTATTTATAACGGTGTATTTCTGATACACGAGGGTATCCTTCTTTAAAATACGCTCATATGGTTTTGGTTCATTGGATAAGTGACCTCTGTAAATAATGCCTGCGCCTTTATAATATACGCCGGAATCTGCAAATCCACCGCGTCTTCCAAGTGTTGGCGTTACAGTCTCCGGAAGAATCACTTCATCTATTCTGACGCCTCTCTCATTCCAAATCGGAATCCTATCTGTTTTTATTCTATTCATAGCATCCCCTTATCCATCCATCTGCCCTTACATCACTGCAGTTTCATCCGGTGTTCTTTCAGATTTCCCTAATCTTCCAGATTTGCCATTGCCGCATTCACATCTGCTTCACAGGAACGCATGGCTGCAATGGTCTCTTCCATCAGTTTATCCAATTCCCAGCCTAACATTTCAGCTCCCTGTATGATAACGTCCCGGGAACATCCTGCTGCGAATTTTTTATCTTTGAATTTCTTTTTTAAGCTGGACAATTCCATATCCATGACACTTTTGGAAGGACGCATTCTTGCGGCTGCACCGATCAAGCCTGTCAATTCATCTGTGGCAAATAAGACTTTCTCCATTTCCAGTTGCGGTTCTGGCTGTGGTTCCCCGCATAATCCATATCCATGACTGGTAACCGCATGTATCAAGCCTGCATCCAGATGGTTCTCCTCCATGATCTGCCTTGTTTTCGTACAATGCTCTTCCGGATACATTTCAAAATCAAGATCATGAAGCAACCCTGCGATGCCCCAGAACTCTACTTCCTCTGCATGCTGCAACTTCTCAGCATAATACCGCATGACGCCTTCTACAGTAAGTGCATGCAGTAAATGAAAAGGCTCCTTATTATATTGTGTCAGTAACTCCCATGCTTCTTTCCGATTCATTACTCTGTTTCCTCCTGTACTTTTTATTTTCCTGATATAGGATCACATCTTCTCCGGTGCACCAAATCCCAACACGTCAATGCATGCCTCCAGTATATTACGGCATAACAACAACAATGCAATGAAGCCTGCCTTCTTTGTTTCCTCTTCTTCTGTCAGAATCTTTGTTTCATGATAAAAATGATTAAATGCATTCGCAAGATCATAAATATACGCACATACTTTATGCGGCGCGATCTCTTCAAAGGCGCTTTCCATGACTGCATTGAATTGTGCAAGTACCAGCATCAGTTCCTTTTCAGAATCACTTACCGCATCCTGAATAGATACTTCTGCCAGCGAACCACCTTGTTCTTTGTACTTATTTAAAATAGACTTGATACGAACAATGGTATATAAAATATACGGACCCGTATCTCCTTCAAAAGAAGTGAACCTTTCAATATCAAATACATAATCTTTGGCGGCCTGATTCGACAGATCACCATACTTAACGGCTGCCAGGGCAACCGTCTTTGCGATTGCAGCGGCTTCTCCCTCTTCCATGGAACGGTTATCCATGATCTTCTGATACATCTCACTATTGATATCCGCTAAGAGATGCTCCAGACGCATGACACCGCCCTGTCTTGTCTTAAATGGCTTGCCATCCTTTCCATTCATCGTACCAAACCCCAAAAATGTAAGTTCGGTTTCCGTTTTTACCAGTTTTGTTTTTCTTGCACAACGAAATACCTGTTCAAAATAAAGGTCCTGTCTTTTATCAACCACATAAATAATGTGATCCGGATGAATCTTATTCATACGTTCCGTAATGGTAGCGAGGTCTGTTGTATTATAAAGGGATGCCCCATCTGATTTCAGAATCATACATGGCGGAATCTCCTTTGTATCGGTTTCTTCCTTCACATCGACCACCAAAGCACCTTCGCTCTCGTATGCATAGCCCTCTTCTTTCATATAAGACACCATGCCCGGGATTACTTCCTGTACATCCGACTCCCCTTTCCAAAGGTCAAATTCGACATTCAGATTGGCATAATTTTTCTTTAAGTCCCTGACCGATACCTGCATGATATGATTCCATAGTGCCCGATATCCTCTGACACCTGACTGCAATTTAAAAGTAGCATCCATAGCGGCTTCTTTAAAGGCATCCTCTTCTTTTGATTTCTTGCTGGCTGTCGGATAGATTTCCTCCAGTT
>JAEWWQ010000272.1 GCA_023458855.1 Bacillota bacterium | reverse complement strand
GATCCGGAATGCAAGATTTGCCGTGATTCCGTCAGAATGGTATGAGAACTGTCCTTTTTCTGTTATGGAGGCACAGATGTATGGAACACCTGTTATCGGTGCTGCTATCGGAGGAATTCCGGAGCTTATCCAGGAAGGAAAGACAGGAGAACTCTTTCAGGCAAAGGATGCTGCGGATTTACAGGAAAAGATAGAGCGGCTGTGGATGGATACAAAAAAATCCGAGCAGTATACAAAAAATTGTGGTAAGATAACATTTGATACACTTGCAGTGTATTGTGATAAGTTAGTTCAGATATATAGACAGGAGTAGCCGTCGGAGCGACAGAAGGGAGCAGATATGGCGAAGAGAACATTACATGGTTCCATCATTATTACGTATCGATGCAATGCACGCTGTAATATGTGCGATTGCTTTCGGGATCCATCACGACCGGAGGAGGAGATTGACCTTGCGACTCTGGAGAAGCTGCCGGAGATGGCATTTACCAATATCACGGGCGGGGAACCTTTTATCAGACAGGACATACATGATATTGTAAGATTATTATATAAAAAGACGAACCGGATCGTGGTCTCCACGAACGGATATTTTACGGACAGGATCATAAAATTATGTGAAGAGTTTCCGCAGATCGGAATCCGTATCAGTATCGAGGGCCTGGAGGAGACCAACAATGCGATCCGAGGACTGCCGGACGGTTTTAACCGCGGTTATGGCACTCTGAAGAAGCTGGTAGAGATGGGACATAAGGACGTAGGCTTTGGCATGACGGTTCAGGATATCAATTGTAAGGATCTGATCCCGTTATATGAACTTGCCAATGAGATGGATATGGAGTTTGCCACAGCAACACTTCATAATTCTTTTTATTTCAGAAAAACAGATAATAAGATAGATGATAAAAAACAGGTAGCTCAGGAATTTGAGAATCTGATCAATGCATTGCTAAGCTCAAAGTCTCCTAAGAAATGGGCAAGGGCTTATTTTAATCATGGTCTTGTTAATTATTTATATGGACAACCTCGTCTCCTGCCGTGTGAGATGGGAACAAACGGATTTTTCTTAGATCCGTTCGGCAATGTATTACCATGTAACGGAAGCACAGAAAAGATGACCATGGGCAATCTGCATGACCAGACATGGGAAGAGATCTGGTATTCCGAGCAGGCAGATAAAGTGCGTAAACAGGTAAGATGCTGTGAGAAGAATTGCTGGATGATCGGAAGCGCATCACCGGCAATGAAGCAGAGAATCTGGGTTCCGGGATGGTGGATCATTAAGCACAAGCTGCTTATGGGCAATAAATACAGCCTGAATGAGAATAAGTTCATCAAGGATTAAAGCTGGTTCGTTCGGGTACTGCGAAGGGTAAGGAAGTATTGATGGAATCATATACAGAGCAGGAATTTGTACAATTAGTGGCCGGCCGGCCGGATATCAATTTTCTGGCGGCGGCCATCACACCCTGGCATGCGCTGGGAATTAATGCCACCATGCTGCAATTGGCGGAGCAGGGCATCACATTACGTGGATTCATTATGGTCGTATCACATAATGTCACCGGAGCAGCAATTGACGAAAGTAATTTCCATGCGGTGGCGCATATGGAGATACAGGTGGTATGTATCGTTCCGGAGGCAGAAAAAAGGACATTAAGAGAAAAATTAGCATTCAAGATCCGTAAATATAAATACTTTCTACCTTCACCCCAAGGGAAGAATACCGAATTACTGTACTGGCTCACGCCGCTGAAGCCTTCCTATGAGCTGATTCCCAGAATTGCAGAAGTGACTTCCAGAAAAATGCAGTTCATCATAACGGATGAAGGATTGGGCAGCTATCTGAATTCGGCATTTGACTGGTGGCGCTTTTCTTTTCTTGAAAGTGGAATCAGGAGCGGAATCAGAGCGACCTGGGACCTGATGATAAGGGATCGTTTTTTTCAATTTTCCTTACGGAAAAGAAAGCAGCTGCAATGGAATCAGCTGCTGATCGGAAAAAGAAAAAAATGGAGAGCAAACAGTGCTGTTGTTAAATACTACCAGAGAATTCTGTGCTTAGAAGAAAAAAGTAAGGAATATGATTATTACGGAAAAAGTGTTCTGATAAATTCTGATATGCTTTTTGAAAGCGGTCTGTTAATAGAGAATGCAGACGTAGAGATTTATACGCATATCTGCCAGCAAATGCAGAAGGAATGCGTACCGGTCGTATTAAAGCTGCATCCGAGAGAAAAGAGACTGGATCGTTATCAGGGGATGAATTGCAGAATAGAGCAGAAAAATGAACTGGCCCAGGAGGTTATTCTGGCTTCCCTGAAGACGAAGCCTTATTGCATCGTGGGGACAGCCAGTACCTCATTGGTAACTGCCAAAGTATTATTTGATATTGATACGATTTCCATCAACTATCTGATGGATCAGACAAAAATTGTGGATAAAAAATCAATTTATGATTTTAATAACGCGTTTAAAGATCTGGTATATATGCCGCGCAGCAAAGAAGAATTAATGGATTGTTTCACGAAAATCAGGAGTAATTATGAAAGAAAAAACACAGAGAATCAGTAACATATTTACAAAAAAACAAAAGATGCAGTTAGGCGGATTGCTTGTAATGACAATCATCAGCACGGTATTCGAACTGCTGGGCGTATCTGCTATTATGCCTTTTGTAAATGTTGCAATGAACCCAGAAAGTATTTATGATAATGAATTACTGTCCTATTTTTATGAGTTGTTCCATCTGCAGTCAGTAAATCAGTTTTTGATTCTGCTGGCAGTCCTGTTAGTCTGTATCTATATCTTTAAGAATGGTTTCCTGATTCTGCTTTATGGCTTTCAATACAGATTTACATACCAGAGCCAGAGGGTACTGGAGGGGCAGTTATTGTCCTGTTATATCCATCAGGATTATACCTTCCACCTGGAACAGAATTCGGCAGAGCTGCAGAGAAATATTCTCCAGGACGTAGGCGGGTTCTATCAGACGGTACTGACTGTATTACAGCTGCTGACAGAGGGCCTGGTATGTCTGATACTCTTTCTGTATCTGCTCTATACAGATGTTACGATTACGATCGGTGTAGCGATTCTGTTAAGTTTATTCATGCTGATATTTATGGGTTATCTGCGAATCCGGATCCGCAACATCGGTGCGGAGAGCCGGCAGGCGAATGGAAACAGAGTGCTGTGGATTCAACAGTCTCTTGGCGGCATCAAAGAGATGAAGATACTCGGAAGAGAGCAGCATTTCTTGAACCGCTATGACATGAATGCTGAGATCTATGCAGATAAATACAGTAAATATCAGATGGCGACCGTAGTCCCACGGCCAATAATGGAAACACTGGGAATCAGCAGCCTGCTGCTGATCGTCGCTTATAAGCTGTTCATGGGGGAAGATATTTCCTATATGCTTCCGGTCCTGTCTGTATTTGCGATCGCTGCTTTCCGTTTACTGCCATGCTTTGGAAGAATCTCCGGATATCTGGGTACCATTGCCTTCAACCGGGCAGCAGTGGACAGAGTATGCGAAGATACGGAACAGGCAAAGGAATTACTGAAAAGATATGAGGCCAGGGAAAAGGGAGCATCGGAAATTCCGTTTCAACAGGAGATTCAGATCCGGAATATCAGCTTCCGCTATCCGAACACGGAAAAGGATGTTCTCACAGATACGAATGTCCGGATCCCGAGAAATAAATCTGTCGCTTTCATCGGACCCTCCGGTGCGGGCAAGACGACATTGGCAGATATTCTGCTGGGAATATTAGAGCCGCAGAAGGGGCAGGTACTGATAGATGGAATCGACATCTATAAGAATCTGGATGCGTGGCATCAGAAGCTTGGATATATCCCACAGACGATTTATCTGATTGATGATACGATCAGAAATAATATCGCTTTTGGAATTGATGGAAGTAAGATTGATGAGAAACGTATGACAGAGGCTGTTAAAGAAGCACAATTATATGATTTTATCCAGGAGCTGGAGGACGGTCTGGATACGGTCATCGGAGAGCAGGGAGTCCGTCTGTCAGGCGGACAGAGGCAGCGTATCGGTATTGCAAGGGCATTGTATACCAATCCGGAGATATTAGTTCTGGATGAAGCGACCTCCGCACTTGATAATGATACCGAAAGGGCAATTATGGAAGCAATTGATATGCTGCAGGGAAGCAAGACCTTGATTATTATCGCACATAGACTGACAACGATCAAAAACTGCGATTATATCTATGAGGTTAAGGGCGGAACAGCAACAATAAAGGATAAGAAGGATATCTGATGGTTTCTCTTATTATAGTGGATTACAGAACAATTACGAAGACTATGAATTATATTGCGGCATGCCGGAAAGCATTCCTTAAGGATTGTGACACACATGTCATAGTTGTGGATAATTATGAGAATGAGCAGGAGGGTCTCGGCCTGATCGCACATACGTGGCACGCACAGATACATAAGCTGCCCATAACTGATCTGACAGTACCGGTATATGAGTGTACC
>JAEWWQ010000271.1 GCA_023458855.1 Bacillota bacterium | reverse complement strand
TTATAGTCCACATCAAATTCATTTCTGCTTGGCTCCTTTTTACCATGAAAGATAGCAAGCAGCCATTCGTGGAAAGTATATATTCCATGAGCAGGATCTCCATGGTAATCGTCTATGATAGAGTATAAATAGGTCGCATTCTGAATACCCGCCAGAACTTCATCCACATAACCGAAATTCAGAAACATTTTAATAATCTTAGGAATATTTTTATCGGTAACACTCAATTGGAACACGGAACTATATACTTCATAAAAGAGCTTGGTTATTTTCATCCGCAGCTTATGAGTTTCATCATCATCTGCATTTTTATCAGACAATTGTTTCCAGGCAATGATTTTTTCACGAAAAGATTTTTCAGTCTCCTCGGAACAGTCGGCATATTTTAAAATAGTGTTCATGGAACCGGAAAGAGCGGAAATGGCAGAACTTTTAATAATAGATTCAGGGCTGTCCTCTTCCAGTGCATCACTCGCCTGACGGTTCAGTTTTGTATTCGAAATAATTTCCTTATATTCATTAATACGTTTCTTATAATAAAGTGCATCGATTGAAGGATTTCCCTCTAACTGAATGGTCAGTCTGCTGATGGTAGCATCCAGAGAAAGCGAGTCAGCACCTGCTTTAGAGGACTGTACGTAAAGATCCGTTAAAAGTGCAAACAGGTCTAGTTTCTGACTGTTCAGGAGCAGTGAAGAGAGCCTTGCATTATATTCAAAGACAGAGGTACTCACTTTATAGATATGGTGAACGTCTTTGCTGGCATTGCAAAGAAGACCAAGACATATGGCAGGGTTATTCTGGTATAAAAGAGCTTTGGTCTGCGAATCCATTGTCTTTAACGCTTCATAATAATTAGTAGCCCAATCCTCCATATTTTCTTCCAGAACAAGCGGTTTTATAGATTCTAAGCCTTCCAGAGTGTTTACCGGCTGGGCATACTGCAGGCATAATTTCTTATAATCCTCATAACTGCTTAACAGATATTGATATAGCTTTTCGGAAAAAAAAGTTGACATGACATAACTGTCTATTATGTCACATGCCTGGCGGATAACAGAAGAAGCAAAAAGCAAAGATATGTCACGATTGTCATAAATAATTGCGGACAAATCGGATGGAGCTTTACAAGGATACATAATCAGTGTAGATGGCTCTAATGTAGTATAAGAAACGGAATGCCGGCCAAAGCATATATCTGTAATGCCGATTACATCTCCCATTTTAAGTAGAAGCTCGCCGTTTGGTAAGGATGCTTTGAGGGAGCCCTTTGTGATAAGCGCTATATATTCAAGCGGTTCATCTGCCTGGATAACGACAGTATCTTCTGAAAATTCACGTGATATCATTGAAATACCTCCTTATTTCTTTTTATTATACTAATTAACCAGAGTAAATACAACAAGAATAAAAGGAAACGGTGTCACTTTTTTGGAAACAAATAGTGTACATTTCTGGTTTTTATGATAGAATAAACTTATGTGTGGAGGTTAAAAACTTATGGAAAATGAAAAACTAAGTACAGATGAAATTGTTCAGGAGTATAAAGAGGATGTACATAGAATGTTAAAATATATTCCATGGTTGGAGTCAAAAGTGGGGAAAAGCGTTTCCGATACATACCAGGGGGATGATCTGGCAAATAAATCTATTGCCTTCCCTGTATATGACAGTACTTTGTTAAGTTTTGTCAAAGAAGTAAAGAACACAAAACTAATTGACCGGAATTATGTATATGCATACTCCAGATACAGAATGCATAATAGTGATGATGAAGTAAGGAACATAAGAGAAGCTAAGATCACACAGATGAATCTGCTGCGAGGAATCTTATCTAAGTATATAGTAAGAGGAATGACAAAAGCAACCGTATGGAATGAAGGTGTGGAAAAAGGTATTTTCCTGCAAGTGTTGCTGAAATTACGTGAGCTGATAGAGTTTTATGAGGGACCATTGAATTAGAGTATGGGGTGATAGGAGTTACAGCATGGGAGAGAAGTCTTTACAAAAAAAACAATATATATTAGAAACCGCGCGGGAAGTATTTATGGAAAAGGGTTATAAGAATGTTACGATGAAGGATATCGTAGACAGATGCGAGATAAGCCGCGGCGGTCTGTACCTATACTTTAACAGCACAAAGGAATTATTTCAGGAAGTCATGCAGATGGAGACACAGGAAACTGACGATGTATTTGCCGGTGCCATCAGTGAGGAAACGACAGCAGCCGATATTCTTTTATTGTTTTTTAAAGAACAGAAAAAAGAACTGCTTCGTAAAAAGAAAAATTTAACGGTTGCAATATACGAGTACTTTTTTGAAAATAAAGTCCCTAAAAAAGAAAACATGATCCGTAAACAGTTTGACATAGCCGTGAAGATTATGGAACAGCTGATCGCAGAGGGCGTTGAGAATGAAGAGTTTTATTGTGAGGACATCGAGGGAATGGCACGCAATATCATATTTGTGATAGAAGGCATGAACATATCCTCTCAGACAAT
>JAEWWQ010000270.1 GCA_023458855.1 Bacillota bacterium | reverse complement strand
GGATATTATAGAACTGCGGCAGTTCATCTATACTTGTCTTACGTAAGAATCTGCCCACTTTCGTTACTCTGGGATCATCCTTCATCTTGAACATAAGACCTTTTATTTCATTTTTTTCTTCCAGCTCTTTCTTCCGCGCTTCCGCATCCACATACATGGAACGGAACTTATAGATGCTGAATCTTCTGCCATTCTTACCGATACGTGTCTGTGAGAAAAATACAGGACCTTTGGATTCCAGCTTGATCGCAATTGCAACAAAAGGAGTCACAACTGCTGTAATGGCAAGTCCTACGATACTGCCTGCGATATCCATTCCCCTCTTGATCATTCTTCTTCTGTAATCGATCTTATAGATGGAATATGTAACAACTGTATACTCTCCAAACTTCCCTATATGCCGCTCTTTTGCATTCCAGTCTATAATATCCATGCTGTAATGGCAGATCACACCCATTTCTTCACAATCCTGAATAATCTCCCGAATTCTGGCATTAGGCTCTTTTTCCAGACGAATGAACACCTCATCCAGAGGTAATTGCCTGGCTACTTCCATCAGATTCCTGCTATCTGCCACAACCGGAATCCCAAAGATCTGTTCTCCGATTCTGTCAGTATTCAATAGTGCAATTGCCGATATCTCATAATTAATCGGAAGCGTCTTCTTTAAATGCAGGATAGAATCTTCCACATTCTCTTCTTCTACGATCATCATGACCTGTACCTTGCAATGTTCGCTTTTTAAATATTCAATGAGTAGTTTTTTCACAGCCAGGTGTGATGTATAAGTTAAGATAAGATTTATCAGGAAAAAATAACCAATGGTAAGTCTTGATAAAAATTCCGCCTGTTTAATTAAGAACAGCAGAAATCCTACGGACGCAACCATGATACCATCATACTTTAAGATGGTAGTGAACTCTATGAAATAACCTCTTTTGATAAAACCGCTGTTCCAATCAAGAAGCAGACTGAATATCGTACTGAATAATAGAAAGCAAAGGCATACCAGTAAATGCAGTTCTCCTTTCCATAAAGACTGCAGAGAACCAAAACGAATTAATACTGCCAGTGCATACGATAAGACGATCGACAACAGGTCTGCTGCCAGCAGACAATATAACTCAACGATTCTATTTCTCTGATTATATTGGTTCATTACTACCTCCCTATGAATTTTCTGTAATGCAGAACTTCCCATAGATAACCTTCACGTGAATCTGCCACATGAAAAATCTGACTCCAGGTACCAATCAGTAGCAGCAGAATGTAATTTCTGGCAAGATACACAGATATGATATGTGCCTCCACTGTTGTATAGACGGTCAATATAACTGTCAGCATAACGGCATTGGCATCTTTCTTTCTATAAAAATAGAATAACATGGCAATATTCACCAGCAGATATACCGTGGCCGGAATGTAACCGTACCAGTAAAACAGCCGGCTCAATCCCATATCAAAGAAATCGGTCTCGACAAGTGCCGGGTGACCAAAGAGATTCCATTTGTACATGCCGCCCCACAAAATAGCATAGCTGATGCGGTTATTCAACAGAATATCCAGACCTCTGAAAGGTCCCTGGGTATATCCGAACTTCGCCATCACAAGTGTAAAAAGCACTGATGCGATAAATACCGAGATTCCGGCCCGATAGAACCATCTGCTGTCTCTGACACCCTTTCCGTAACGAATGACAACCCCTGTGAACACAGTTGCCGTCATGATGAGCAGCCCCGTCTTCGAAGTAGTCAGTGTATACAATCCAATATTTCCCAGAAACAGCAGAAGGAATGCATACCACTTCATCTTTTCAAGGTATAAATACATTCCTAATAGTACGGTGGTAAATATCATGCAATGCAATGCGTTCGGATGCCCTAATCCGATACAATACCGGGACTCGATTCCGCCTCTTCCGTAATCGACATCCAATGTCATCGTGCCCAGGATACCCATTACCGCAAGCAGCATGAGCACCGCCACTCCTATAAGTACTGTATAAAAGGTCACCTCCATCATCTTCCGCAGGGAAATATTCTTGGAGGCCGCGACAAACATAACAATGCGGAGCACCTCATCCCGGTCTGCGAACCAGTAGGACAATAATCCCAACAGGCAGAAGCCGATGATGACAAGCCACTCCTTTATGCTATACCTTGTGAATAATACTTTCAACCCAAATAATAAAAATGTAATACGGAACATGGTTCCCTCAATCGGATTGATATAAGCACTTTTATCAATCAGAACAATCATAATCTCTGTGAAAAATCCAATATAGAAAAAGCAGTTTATGATATTTTCCTTATTTTTTTTCAAAAAATCCATTTATCTTCCTCATCAAAGCATTCCAATAATCGACTACTTTATTCTGCCACAAGTATGGCAATCTTGCCTTCCAGTATCCCGCCGAAGTATGTCCGCAGCGGATCGCCATCTTCCTTCCTTTATCAAATTTCATGATATATTCCTCCAGAAAGAACTGTTTGCATTCCGGATTTTCCTGCAATTTGTATTTTTCATACATAAACAGATAATCATAGAAAATCCGATCGTCCTTTTCCGAAAACATATGTGTGTACTGCTCCCCATGCAGTCCGATCGAGATCAAAGGTTCTCTGGTATAGGCAAATCTCGGATTTACGCTTAACAGATGCAGATATAACTCAAGATCGGAAGCCCAGTTGCTCTTCTCATCAAAGAGGATTCCATTGTTGCGGTATATGGTGCCGCTCGGTGCACCTGCCTGATTTCCCCGGAAGATTCTGGTGTAATCCCGGGTAAGGCTTGTAATGAATTCCTCGGATATCTGTCTTTCACAGGAACGCTCCGCAGACACCTGCATACTGGAAGAAAAGGCAAAATCAGCCTCCGGATGCTCCTCCAGTAACCGCACATAGCGTTCCAGACTGTCTTCATACGTAAACCAGTCATCGCTGAACATAATCTTGATATATTCTCCGGTCGCCATCCGGATAGCAGCATTCCAGTTGTAGATATGTCCCAGTTTCTGTTGGTTATGTACATATCGGATTCTGTCATCTGCATATTGCAGAATCAATTCTTCGATCTGCATATCCGTAGAATCATCTGTAATATTCACTTCTATATTTGTATAGGTCTGTTTTCCTATGGATTCCAGCAGCTGCTTCACTTCTGCAGCATTGTTATAGGTCGGAATACATAGGGATACCTTTCCTGTATCTGCCATATCCTGCTCCCTTATCTTAGTCCAGATTTGTTATCTTTGAAGGATACGTTTTACGACTCGTTTCATTCCTGTTATTGCCGCCTGATAAGCACTGCGGCATTTTTTACGGATATGACGCCTGAGGATCGTACCTTTTGTTTCCTCCTGCTTGATCAGATGTGCATATTCCTCCTGATGTTCCCTCAGGTACCCCGGAAAGCTTTCATCAATCTTTGTCTGCACAAACTTCGCGTTTCTGCCAAAGATATCTTCCCCATCCCTGATCTTATCGTCTACCTGTGCCAGCACTGACTTTTTATTATATTCCTGATGGGCAGCTGATTGTACCTTCTGTGTCACTCTCTTGCGTACGTCAGCCTCTCCGCTGCCGCCCATATATCCAAAGTGCCATCCGCCATCGGCTACACGGACTCCGAATTCCTTGCATTTCGGCCATCGCAGTTCTCCAAGGGGCATTGTCTTGGCAACCGCATATCTGCATACCTTGGTCCCCAGCCATTGTTTCTGCTCCACACCCTCGAACTCTCCGCAATATGCCAGCAGATTTCCGGATATTTCCTCCATGTTCAGGTAGCAGTAGAAAAGTCTCTGCGCCATATGATATACTTTATTCTGCGCGTCATTTTTATTTTCCCGGATTGCCTGAATCACCTGTGTCACCTTCTCAGGGTTCGGAATCTCATCCAGATCACTAAAAATGACAATGTCGTCATCTTTGCAATGAGTCAATCCCCGCCCAACTGCATTTTTCTGAAAAGTATCCCTGTCATGCGTATACCCTTCCGGTGTATCGTCCACAACTACGTGAATTATCTTATCTGCAAATTCTGAAAACATTTCTTTGTTCTCTTCATAGTACAGGGGTTTCTTCCTGCCGGAAAAAGTCTCGGTCGCCTCACTGATGACAAATCTGTCAACCACGGGTGACATCACATGCAGTCTCAATTTTAAGATATCCAGTTCGTTAAAAAATTGAAAACAATCGTATACCATCTATATTTCCCCTTACCTCTTGCAAAAGTTCGGATACTGTGCATTGGTGCCATACCATTTGTGGAATACAAATGGCGTAATTCCTTCTATCTCAGGAATCATGTTCTCGTGCCCAAAATATTTTGCAACCTCGATCGGTGCTATCTTCATTCCTTCTGCCTCTAACAAATGCCTGATCTTACAGCAGATAAAACCGTCTTCATTATAATAAACAAATCCATCTTTTTCTTCCCCGACCCAGGGTACATTCGCCTGCTTCGGAAAATCCATCAGACGTTTGCTTCGGAGAGATACACTATTCCCAACGCGGCAGATATTTCCATAAATATCCCGATATGTTGTGGTATCCCCCTCCTTTGGAAGCGGCCACGGGGAACCAATATAGTCATAGTCTAAGAATTCATCACGCCACATATCAGGATGCACTACAAACCCGTCATAATGAACCAGTAGTCCAAACTCAGTATTTACGTAGGCGCCCATATCATAGACCGATTTATAATTGAATCCGTTAATATCCGCGAGCTTATCAATATGCTTATAGGTAATCTCCTTCGGAAGAAACAAAGGTTTCTTATGGGTAATCAGAATTGCTTCCGCAAAATCAATGCCCTGCATGCTATATTGCATCGCCTTTATGGTTTCCTTTATTCTTACGCTTGTCATTGCCAGCAATGTAACATTGGGCAATTGCAATTTTCCATTTTTTATTTCACTCATACGATTGCTTCCTTTATTTATGAAGGTAATATAACTGTGCCGTTGTCTTATACACTTCTTCGACCTGATAGCCTTCGTCTTTCAATGCTGCCATGAGGGCACTATTGTTACTGTCCCCGACAAAACAGTATAGCTCCTCCGGCCATGTATCCTGAAATCTTTCTTTCATTTCTTCCTGATACAGCTCGTATTCGATCTCATACTGATTTTCTGCCAGGGCATTCTCTGCTGTCTTAGAAATTTCCCGGATTACATTCTGGTCGAATTCCGGTTCATAGTCCTCGTTATGCTCATAATAATAGGAAAAGCTGGGTACTTGTCCGGGCTCCACGAAGGTAAGCGTCTGATATCCCTCTCTGGCATACCACTCCTGCACGCAGCCCCGCGTATCTGCTTTTTCCCAATGTTTTAATATCTGGTGTGTTCCATAGAAACAGTAGCCTGCCGCTGCCACCAGTACAGCTGTCTGATAGAGTTTCCTGCCTATCTTTCTCTTATGCTCATCCCGTATGGACAATAACATCTGATAAAGTTCATAACACAGATACAGTATGGTGACCAGCCACATCGGTATAAAGAAGATATTATACCGGAATCCAAAATAGCCTCTTCCATAAATGCCTGCTCTGGTAGGAATATAATATAAGAACCAGGTAATCACATTACAGACCAGTAAATGTTTCAAACATGTATTCCTGCCTTTGATGCAATAGAATACGCCCAAGAATAACAGCAGTAAGCTTGCAAACAGCGCCGGCCAGTAGAACCGGGTAAAAGATTCTATGGTATTCCAGCGAAATACGTCTAAAAACATCTGCAAAAGATCAGAAAATATATTATTGTTATAGAAATTCCATGCCTCCGGGTTCGTAACCACATTGGTCTGATTCTTCAACTGCGGAATCACAAAAAGCAGCAGCAACGGTCCTGCCCCTGCTATCCCGGCAATTATATAAAGTTTTATCAGATATTTTACTTTCTTTGCTTCTCCCGACTTATATACACGTATCATAACACTGCATACAAGCGGAATTATAATAAATGCGGCTCCATACTGTGTATACATATTCAATATGCATAACAGAACGAAGCTGATCATATTTTTGACCGTTCTCTCTTCCATGATCGCAAGATAAAAATAGAACAACCATGCCAGGAACATCAACTGCATGACATATTCCCCGCACTCCTGCGTATAATACATCACTTCATAGATACAGGAATAGATCAGTACAGAAAGTGCTGCCACATAATATGTGCTGAATCTCTTCACAGTCTTATAGATACCGGCGGCCGCAAAGGTGCTCATGATGACGCTGGAAATCCGGAACCACCATTCAGAATCATTGATCTGCAGCCAGAAATACATCACAAAATTATACAATGGCGGCTGGAATGCTCCCAGCATACGCTCATACATATTATGAGCCTCCGTCACACCATTATTGCTATACCACGGGATATCTCCTGTCATAAAACGTGAGATATAGTATTCAAGAGTCTCATCCAGCCACAGTGGTGCTGCGGTTAATTTCCTGAGTGCCAAAAAAAGGAAAAAGGAAAAGGATACTAGTATAAGTATATACTCTTTTGAATTTTTCTTCCATCTATCTGCCAATTTACTCATATTACTCCTATCATTTTCTTTATCCAAATACGATTTGCCTTGCTATACTTCCCAGATATAATAAGAATGGAATCGCCCCTATTAGAAAGGATATGATAAAACGAATCCACATCATTCTTCTGCAAGGATAGGTATCTGCCTGCGAATCCATGTGCTCTCGCGGCCAATACGATACCAGCAGGGCAACGAGGCATAAAATATACATTCCAAATAATAAGGGTTCACTCGTCTCGATCGGCAATATGGTATTAAAATTAGACATGGTCAGGGGATTCGTAAAGCTCTCGTATGGGAAGATTACCTTATCCATGAACATATCAACCGTATTGTTCAATTCGAATACCCAGTCAAAATGTGAAAACTGTGCCAATATTACACATACACTCATTCCCAGTTCGAACATAAAGCGCCTCTCCGCTTTTTCTTTTCTCATAAAGAACAGTAACGCCATCCAGGGTGATAAATATACAATCCAGTATGGAAAGAACGGAAACGACAGAAACAGCGCTGCCATAACTAAAAACGGAATAAAAACACTATAATAATTTTCTTCTGATTCTTTTAAATCTTTCCAATAGCAAAACAAACACACTGCTCCCACAAACAATAACGATAGCGGTACTTTTGTTTCAAATATGGAAATCCGGTTACGGAGAATCCTGTCGATCATATCTGCCTGAATCTCATTTTTTTCTGCCAGTGCATTCAAATCATTCAAATAGGGAATTCTCATAATTCCAAGCGGTATCATTACAAGAACCATATGCAGGGCAATTTTCAGAAGATTTTTCTGTTTTAACAGCACCAGCGGAATGAAAATGAATAACGGGAAAAATTTAAATTGTACTGCAATCGCAAACCAGAAAATAAATTTTTTAGTACTATTTTGAAGATAATAATATACACCCAAAAGCGTAAAGAAAAGTCCCATAATATCATATTGTCCGGCAATTCCCACATAGGCAAATATGAATCCGCCTGACAGGAACATGAAAGCCGTCCAGGATGCCAGTTTGGAAGAAAGATTTACTTTTACAGCTATTTTATATACTACCCAGGCAGACAATAGCAAAAATACGAGCAACAGACATTTGGAATAGCACATTGCCAGCGTATTCCCCTTCAGGTATGTTCCGGTTACCATCTCTACGATCGCAACCGGGATCTCCCAGATACCAACCGTAATATAAAATAAGATATCATAAGTAGGCGGGTGTACCATATAACCTCTGTCACGATCCAACAGCGTATAATCATAATATTGCCAGAATTGTCCGTCTCTGATCGATTTGGCGACATCGATTCCACATCGGATAATGGAATTTGTATCCCCATATAAAAAGGAGATCAGGGGCAGTGTAATTGCTATGATCAGAACAATCCATTCCCATGCCTTTACCTCTGCCGTCACCTTATTAAACATTTCCCTTGGTTTCATCATAACTCCACTCTCTTCCATACCATTTTATTTCGCGATTATTTTCTTTAACCTGCGCATAATACCCCTGAGCACTCTCATCACATAGTATTTCTC
>JAEWWQ010000269.1 GCA_023458855.1 Bacillota bacterium | reverse complement strand
CTGATAAAGCGAGACAGAATCTTTACCGTATCTGTGTTATTGCCGGATAAACCGGGTGAACTGAGCCGTGTTGCAGATATTATTGCCAAAGAGAATGGTAATGTTATTAAATTGGAACATAATCAATTCGTATCAATTAATAGGAATGCAGCGGTTGAACTTCGCATAACACTGGAGGCTTTTGGAACAAGCCATAAAGAGCAGATTATGGATGCACTAAATAAAAATGGATATCAGCCAAGACTGGTAAGAACAAATATTTAAAAGGTGGTCACAGAATGGAGAGAAAAAAAATAAAAAGAAAGGCCGTTAAACTGACAGCGATCGCATTAGCCTCTATTGTGTATGGAATAGGAGTAGGTATGTTCCTGGATCCCAACAATCTGGCGCCAGGTGGTTTTACCGGTATAGCGATTATCATAAACCGCTATTTTCCGGTATCTGTAGGTACCTTGTTTCTGATTCTGAATATTCCGGTCATGATATTGGCAGTCTATAAGTTTGGCTGGAAATTCATCTTGTCAACTGCTTATGCAATATTGATGGTCTCCTTAAGTACGGACTTTTTCTCGAAATTTGGTGCCGCCACGACGAATCCGTTATTGGCAGCTATCAGTGGAGCTGTATTATTAGCTGTCGGAATCGGTATTATATTTAAAGCGGGTGCTACGACGGGAGGATCAGATATTATCGTAAAATGTCTGAGGATACGTTTTAAGCACATTAAAACAGGAGTTCTGTTTTTACTGATTGATGCAATGGTGGTGGCAGCCTCGGCAATCGCATTTGGGAATCTGGATACTGCACTGTATGCCGGTATTGCGCTGATTGTGTCTTCTATTGTGATGGATATGGTCTTATATGGTACAGATGAAGCAAAACTGATTTATATCATCAGTGAAAAACCAGATATTATTGCAGCGAGAATCATGCAGGAGCTTGATATAGGGGCAACTTTTATAGAGGGTCGCGGCGCTTACAGCAATACCAACAAACAGGTTATTATGAGTGTAATAAAGAAGCAGACGGCACCGAATCTGGAGGAAATTGTTAAAGAGGAGGATCCGAATGCCTTCATGATTATTACCAAAGCCACTGAGATTTATGGGGAAGGATACAAAAATATTTTTTCCGAGAAAATATAGCAAACAAGGTTTTTCTTCCGAAAGGAACTTTCTTTTAATACCTGGGTGTCAAGAAAAAATACTTGACACCTTTTTTTTTATGTAGTAAGATAGGCAAAGGTGATGATATGGAAAAAATTGTTGAACAGGGTTTGCTGTATGATTTTTATGGTGAATTACTAACAGAACATCAGAAACAGATATATGAAGAAGCAGTTTATAATGATATGTCTTTAAGCGAGATTGCAGACAGGATCGGAATTAGCAGACAGGGTGTTCATGATTTGATTAAAAGATGCGATAAGATTCTATATGATTACGAGAGCAAATTACATTTGGTAGAAAAATTTACCAAGATCAGGACAAGCATTCAGAAAATTAATGAGATATCTGAAGAGGCAATCACGGAGAATACAGATATTCAGAAAATCAGAAAACTATCTAATGAGATATTAGAGGAGCTATAATAAATGGCATTTGAAAGTTTAACGGACAAATTACAGAATGTGTTTAAAAATTTAAAAAGCAAGGGCCGTTTAACGCAGGAAGATGTCAAGGCAGCCTTAAAAGAAGTAAAAATGGCTTTACTCGAAGCCGATGTTAATTTTAAGGTGGTAAAGCAGTTCATAAAATCGGTGGAAGAGAGAGCAATCGGCGCTGATGTTATGAATGGTCTGAATCCGGGACAAATGGTCATTAAGATTGTAAACGAAGAAATGGTAGCGCTGATGGGCTCGGAGACGGCAGAATTGCAGATGCAGCCCGGGAAGGCAATCACCGTAATCATGATGTGTGGTCTGCAGGGTGCAGGTAAAACAACAACTACTGCCAAGATTGCAGGAAAGCTTAAATTAAAAGGTAAAAAAAGTCTATTGGCAGCATGTGATGTTTACAGACCGGCTGCAATCAAGCAATTGCAGGTGAATGCAGAAAAACAGGGCGTAGATGTATTCTCAATGGGCGATAAGCAGCGACCATTGGATATTGCAAAGGCAGCAATCGAGCATGCGGGTAAAAATGGACATAATGTAGTGATTTTGGATACGGCAGGCCGGTTACAGATTGATGAAGCCATGATGGCAGAACTTCAGGAAATAAAAGAAAACGTTGCTGTTCATCAGACACTATTGGTCGTGGATGCCATGACAGGTCAGGAAGCTGTTAACATTGCAAAGGAATTTGATGATAAAATTGGTTTAGACGGCGTTGTATTGACCAAGATGGATGGTGATACAAGGGGTGGTGCTGCATTATCGGTGAAGGCAGTGACCGGAAAGCCGATTATATATGTTGGTATGGGGGAGAAACTTTCCGATTTGGAACAGTTCTATCCGGATAGAATGGCTGGCAGAATTCTCGGCATGGGGGATGTATTAAGTCTGATTGAAAAAGTCCAGGTTGATATTGACGAGGACAAAGAGAAGCAGATGGCAGCCAAAATGAAAAAGGGTAAATTTGATTTTGAGGACTACCTGGAATCAATGAATCAGATGAAGAAAATGGGTGGTCTTTCTTCTATACTAGGCATGATGCCGGGTATGGGAGCCAAGATGGGCGATATAGAATCCATGGTAGATGATAAGCAGCTTGCAAGAATGGAAGCGATTGTATTATCAATGACACCGGAAGAAAGACAGAATCCAAAACTTTTGAATCCAAGAAGAAAGCATCGTATCGCCAAAGGTGCAGGTGTAGATATCAGCGTTGTAAACAGGTTCATCAAACAATTTGAGCAATCTCAGAAAATGATGAAACAACTCCCGGGTATGATGGGTGGATTGGGCAAAAAAGGTAGAGGCGGCTTCCCAGGAGGCTTTAAATTACCTTTTTAATAGATAAAAATAAGAAAGTAAGCTGAATAAGCGGAGGTGAAAAACATGGCAGTTAAAATCAGATTAAGAAGAATGGGTCAAAAGAAAGCTCCTTTTTATAGAATCGTAGTAGCAGATTCCAATTCTCCAAGAGATGGAAAATTCATCGAAGAAATCGGAACCTATGATCCTAACACAGATCCAAGCACATTTAAAGTTGATGCAGAATTAGCTAAAAAATGGTTATCAAACGGTGCACAACCAACAGAAGTTGTTGGCAAGATCTTAAAAGCAGCAGGAATTGAAAAATAGGAACTTGTTGAGGCTTTTTTTGGAGGT
>JAEWWQ010000268.1 GCA_023458855.1 Bacillota bacterium | reverse complement strand
CCTTTGTCCTTTCCTCACGAGTTGTACTTTCTGTTTTTTCCCTCAGCAAAAGTAGGTTTTTGTGTCCACATTCAAGTAAATAATCTGTTCCTTTGTACAGCGCCTCTCTATCTTTAAATACAACTGAATCAATATTTTCATTCAGTACACTTCTTTCAACGCAGACAAACGGTATCTGAGAATCTTGCAGTTTTTTATAATCTGATACCCTGTCACTTAAGGGAACCTCTATAATTCCCGCAATTCTTTTATTTTTTATAAGGCTTTCTATTATTTGCGTTTCTTCATTTATGCTATCATTAGTAATCGCAACAAAAAACTGATAACCCTGTGCGCCGATTTGATTCCGTAAATGTTTCACCATATCCCGGTATACTGTACTTTCAATATTAGGTAATACCGCCACGATAATAGAGCCATGCCCTACTCTAAGTTTATTTTCTTTCTCTGCGACCTTTTCAATATACCCCGTTTCCCGTATGATTCTCTCAACTTTTTCTGCTAACTCTGGTTTTACATATCTAGTTCTGTTAATAACATGTGAAACGGTTGCGATAGATACATTTGCCATCTTCGCAACCTCAGTAATCGTAACTTTCTTACCTTTTCCCATCGGGGTTACCTCAGCTTCATAATTCTTAATGTATAAGCGTTATACTTCTAAACAGAAGATTCATTAACTAAATATTAATTCTTTTATTTTCCTTCTGTCAAGTAACATTATTTTATGAAGAACTATCTTTGCACTCTGCCGGTAGCATCCCCTTCTATTAACTTCTGCACCTCTTCCACAGAGACCAGATTATAATCGCCTTCAATAGAATGTTTCAGGCAACTTGCAGCAACAGCGAACTCAATTGCATCCTGCGGTGCATAAGACTGTATACATGCATAAATTAACCCTGCACCAAAGGAATCTCCGCCTCCAACCCGGTCTACAATATGAATTTTGTAATCTTTGCTAAAATAAAAATCCTTCCCATCATATAGCATGGCTGCCCATTCATTATCATTTGCCGAAATAGAGCTTCTCAGGGTAATTGCTACTTTCTTAAAATGATAGCGTTCTGCAAGCTGGCTTGCAACTTCCTTATATCCTTCATGATTTACTTTTCCCTTTGTAATATCCGTATCTGCTGCTTTGATACCAAATACATCATCTGCATCCCCTTCATTGGCAATGCACACATCCACATATTGGCATAACCCGCTCATTACTTTCCCAGCCTTTTCTTTAGACCATAACTTACTGCGATAATTCAGATCACAGCTAATCGTTATATTTCTTTCTTTAGCTGCCTTACATGCTTCCATGCAGATCTTAGCAACATTATCGCCAAGTGCCGGTGTTATTCCTGTAAAGTGGAACCAATTTGCGTCGGAAAAAATCTGGTTCCAGTCAAAATCCTCTTTTATTGCAGTCGCAATGGAGGATCCTGAACGATCGTATATGACTTTTGAAGCCCTTTGACTTGCTCCTTTTTCCAGATAATAGATTCCCACTCTCTCTCCACCACGCGTTATATAAGAAGTGTCAACACCAAACTTTCGCAACGAATTAATTCCAGCCTGTCCAACTTCATGTTTTGGTAATTTCGTTACAAACGCGGTATCGATTCCATAATTGGCAAGGGATACCGCAACATTTGCTTCTCCTCCGCCATAGGTTGCGCCATATTGACTGGCTTGTATAAATCGTTCATATCCGTTTGGCGCCAGCCTGAGCATAATCTCACCAAATGTAATAACTTTATTTTTCATCCTTTATTTCTCCTGTCTCTGAACGAATTGCAGGGCAAACTCTCCGATGCGTTCCTGCAAATAGATGCTTTTTACCTTTCCTGTCTCATCATATTCCGCTGTATTCTCACAGAATTGAAATCCCTTTTGTTCCATGTAATAAACCGCTCTTTCAACTGAATTAGTATGGATTGCAAAAACACACTGATTCCCCATCTTCTTCTCAAAGCCGAACATCTTATGTATCACATCTGCCATCGCATTGGCTTCTTGTCCACTCCTGGCATGCATCCCGATATGCGCTAATTCAAATCCAAGCATTTGACTCACTGCTGCTCCGGTTAATTGTGCTATTTCATTGAATTGACCGCATTCGATCATTTCTGGCTGTACCATCCAGCTTCCTCCACATGCGAGAATCTTAGGGTGGTTTAGATATAAGACCAGATTTTTCTCGTGGATTCCACCCGTAGGTATGAATTTTATATTTCCATAGGGTGCTGACATGGCTTTAATCATAGACAATCCGCCCGCAGCTTCTGCCGGAAAGAACTTCACCACATCCAGTCCCGCTTCTATTGCTGCTTCGATATCACTCGGATTAGAACATCCGGGTATTATAGTAATTCCCTTTTCCATGCAGTAATCTACTACCCTTGGATTTAATCCAGGACTCACTATGAATCTGGCACCTGCTTCGACAGCACTATCCACTTGTTCTGTCGATAGCACTGTTCCTGCACCAATCAGCATATCCGGATAGGCTTTCGTCATTCTCCGAATACTCTCTGCCGCGGCTGAAGTGCGAAATGTTACTTCTGCACACTTAATTCCTCCTTCACATAATGCTTTTGCAAGAGGTTGTGCCTGTTCCGCATTCCCTATTTTTATTACCGGTACTATTCCTGTTTTTTCTATTTTATGTAAGATATCATTCATTCCATATACCCACCTTTCATTGGTGATACTGCATGTTCTCTAAAAAGTCTTAAGACTTTGGAGGTTTCTTTACTTTCCGGTCTTCTCCAATTTGCTTTCCTATGTGCTAAGATTTCTTCGATTTCCTGTGCACTACACTTTTCACCTTTTATGCCTACTATTTCTAATTGTCTGGTAGTAATATTCAGATAGATCAGATCATCTTCCTCCAACAATGCAATAGGTCCACCTTCCGCTGCCTCCGGTGAGATATGACCAATGGCTGGTCCTGTTGATGCTCCTGAAAACCTGCCATCTGTTAATAACGCAATTGTCCTGCCAAGCTCTTGATCAGAAGAAATTGCTTCTGTTGTATAGAACATCTCCGGCATGCCGCCTCCCTTTGGACCTTCATAGCGGATGATCACCGCATCACCCGGGTGTATCGCATGATGAAGCACAGCTGTTATGGCATCTTCTTCACAATCAAATGGTCTGGCTCTTAATGTTGCTTCAAACATCTCCTTTGGCACTGCAGAATGTTTTACCACCGCACCATCAGGTGCCAGGTTCCCTTTCAGGATAGCAATCGTCCCATTCTTTCCAATGGGATTTTCAAATCTTCTTATAATATCCGTTCTCTTTCTGCCTGCCTGTTTCAAATAGGTATCGCATTTTTCATAGTATCCCGTTTGCTTTAGCTCTGCTAAATTTTCCCGCAACGTTTTTCCTGTCACAGTCATCACATCCAGGTGCAGCATCTCCTTAATCTCTTCCATAATTCTCGGAACGCCACCTGCGTAATAAAAATATTGTGCCGGCCACTCTCCGGCAGGACGAATATTAAGCAGATAATGGGCATTACGATGCAATTGATCAAATAATTCCGCATCCATTTCATATCCAAATTCATGTGCGATTGCAGGCATATGTAACAGCGTGTTCGTAGAACCCGAGATTGCCGCATGCACCATAATTGCATTTTCAAAAGATTCTCTCTTTACGATATCAGATGACCTGAGTCCTGATTTTGCTAATTCTACTGCCTGCTTTCCTGCTTTTCCGGCAAGTTCGCGCAAATCATCACACATAGCCGGCATTAACGCACTTCCCGGAAGCATCAGACCTAAGGCCTCTGCCATAATCTGCATGGTTGATGCCGTTCCCATAAATGAACAGGCTCCGCAGGACGGACATGCATGATACTTGTAATACATCATCTTTTCTTTTGTAATCTCACCTCTTTGATACATTGCATTATATTTCCCGATTTGCTCTAACGTCAGCAGATCCGGACCGGCATCCATGACACCTCCCGTAATCATGATCGATGGAATATTTAATCTGCCGATTGCCATTAGATGAGCAGGGACTGCTTTATCACAACTGGCAATGAATACACCTGCATCAAATGTTGTTGCCTTTGCATGAATCTCTATTAAATTAGTAATAATATCTCTTGAGGGAAGAGAATAATTTATTCCATCATGCCCCTGGGACATTCCATCACAAATATCCGTGGCAAAATATCTGGCGGCTTTCCCTCCATTTGCATTCACACCTTCCACAACTTCCTCAACAAACCCTAATAAGTGTGCACTGCCTGGATGGCTGTCGCCAAATGTACTTTCGACCATGATCTGTGGCTTCGACAAATCCTCTATACTCCAACCCATTCCTATCCGCAAAGGATCCATTTCAGGTGCTATCTTTCTTACTTTCTGACTTTTGTATTCCATATTGCTCCTCCACATAAATAAGGGAGATGAATGAATCAGATCCCCCTTATTTTTCTCCGGAAATAATGCATATACTATTCTTGTACGTTAATAATTACTTTCATTGTCGTTTCCCTGTTTGCATCAATGTATTGATAAGCATCCAGATACTCTTGAAAGGAAAAATATTTTGAGATTAAGGGTAATAATAAAACTTTCTTCTCTTTTACAAATTGAATTGCATCTATGTAGTCTTCCTCTCTGTACATCATGGTTGTATTCAGATCCAATTCGTGATCATTCAGGACTGCAAGATCCACGGTCGCAGGCTTTGCAAAAACAGCTACAAGAATGATCATACTGCCTTTTCTCGCATATTTAATTGCCTGCCCCATTGTAATATCATTCCCTGCACAGTCATAAATAACATCTGCCTTATCCGGACCAAAGTGCTTTATCATGGCATCACCAAAATCCAATTCTTTCGTATTAATTGTATAATCGATTCCACACTCTGCTGCTTTTGCAAGACGGATATCACTGACATCTGTTATTATGACACTTTTTGCACCGCGTGCTTTGCATACCTGTGCTACCAGAATCCCGATAGGACCTGCACCTAATACTGCGACCTGTGCCCCTGCCATATCCTCATATTTTTTAGAAGCATGAACCGCTACTGCCAGCGGCTCTATCATTGCGCCTTCATCAAAGGATAGTTCTTCCGGCAACGGTGTTACTTTTTCTTTCTCTACCACAAAGAAATGAGACGCTACACCCGTTGTCTGAAAGCCCATTACCTTTAATTCTTCACATAAATTATATTTTCCATGCGTACAAGGAAAACATTTACCGCATACTACCTGCGGTTGAATGGTAACTTTTTGTTTTACATGAAATCCTTTTACATTTTTACCCATTTCAACTATTTCGGCGGAAACCTCATGTCCTTGTGTTACCGGATAGGAAGTAAATGGATGTTCTCCATGATAAACATGAATATCAGAACCGCAGATTCCTATTTTCATGACCTTTACTAATATTTGATCATCATTGTATGACGGTGTCGGTACCTCCCGAAATTCAATTACTCCCGGAGCTGTCATGACCTGTTGTAACATATTCATCCCTCCTAAAATATACGATTATTTCTTGTAAATACAGGAAGTTCAGCCATTGGTGCATCTACTTCTATCGTAGTGCCGCCCTGCATTTCTTCCCCTGTCCAATAATTTTTCCATACAGTACCTTCTGGCAAGTATACGCTTCGTTTTCTCATATCTGCATATAAAATAGGTGCCACAAGGACGTCCGGACCAAACAGATACTGATCTTCTACTTCCCATGCATTTTTGTCTTCCGGAAAATCATAGAACAATGGCCTCATAACCGGTGTACCATTTTCATGTGCTTTCTGCATCAATTCCGTAATATATGGCTTCATACGCTCACGCAGATCCAAATACGTTTTGCAGATTTCATATGCCTCTTCTCCAAAGGACCACACCTCATTATCCGCTCCTGATACACAAGCTGCGCCGCCTTCTGTTCCCATCGCCTCTTTCAAAGGTTCCCTGTATCCATGTAACCGCATGACCGGGCAGAAAGTTCCATATTCAAACCACCTGATTAATAATTCCTGAAATTCAGGATCATCCGGATTCCCACCATGAAATCCTCCGATATCTGTTGTCCACCATGGAATCCCTGCAATTCCCATATTAAGACCGGCAGCCAGCTGATTCCGAAGACTGGAAAAGCTGGAATGAATATCACCGGACCATACCAATGCACCATACTTTTGTGAACCTGCCCATGCACAACGCAGTAAGTTAATAATATTTTCCTGTCCTTCTGCCTTCATACCATCAAAAAATGTTTTTGCATAAAGTGCAGGATAAATATTACCGATTTGCGCATTGGATCCCATATGATATCTATAATTATCAAAATCATAAATTGTATATTCCGGTTCTGCTTCATCTAACCAGAATATTTTGATTCCTTTATCATAATAGTTCTGTTTTGCTTTTTCCCACACAAATTCTCGCGCCTTTGGATTTGTAGTATCATAATGAATGGTATTTCCCTGAAAATCCATGGCTATACGGAATCCTCTGTCTGTACGAATCAGATACCCTTTATCCAACATCTCTTCAAAATTCTCGCTGCGGTAATCAACGGTCGGCCATATAGATACCATCAGTTCAATTCCCATTTCTTTCAGTTCCTTAATCATTGCGTCCGGGTCTGGCCAGTACTTCAGATCAAATCGCCAGTCACCCTGTAATGGCCAGTGAAAATAATCAATGACGATAACCGAAATCGGAAGATTGCGTCTCTTATATTCTCTTGCTACTTCAAGCAATTCGTCCTGAGTCTGATATCTTAATTTGCATTGCCAGAATCCCATGGCATAATCCGGCATCATAGGCAC
>JAEWWQ010000267.1 GCA_023458855.1 Bacillota bacterium | reverse complement strand
CTTACGCACCGTGGTATCCAAAGTTGCAAACAGCATATCCTTTTCCAGTACCTTCTTACTGTTATCCCCCACATGTTCCTCAATCATGACATTCAGCAAAGTTGATTTCCCTGCATTAGTATAACCTACCAGGGCAACACGTGGAATGCCGGACTGCATACGTTGTTTTCTTTGTGTCTGCCGTTCCTGTGAAATTATCTCAAGTTCTTTTCGCAATTCACTCATGCGATGTTCTATTCTGCGCTTATCCAGTTCTATTTTCTTTTCGCCGGCACCTTTATTGCTCAGACCACTGCCGCCGCCCTGCCTGCCAAGGGAGGTCCGAAGCCCTACTAATCTGGGCAGCATATATTGCAGTCTGGCAATTTCCACCTGCATCTTTGCTTCCCTTGTCTGGGCTCTGGAAGAGAAGATATCCAGAATCAGTGCTGTTCTGTCTATTACCTCTATCTCCAGTTCCTGCTGCAGATTCCGTAATTGCATTGGTGACAATGCATTGTCAAAAACAACAACGGTCGCTCCCGACCGCGCTGCTTCTTCCTTCACTTCTGCCACTTTACCGGTTCCGATATACAATCCCTTGTTGATATTCGGCAGATTCTGTACTACATTACCCACCACTTCCATATTGCAGGCTTCTGCCAGACTCTCAAGTTCTTTCATTGAATGCGCGAAGTCTGTACCATCATCCAGATTTACGCCTACTAATAGTGCCTTTTCTAATCCCATGCACGCCTCTTCTATTCTAAAATCAGCATTCTTACTTATGCTTTATTTTGCAACCACTTTACGGAAATTCTTCTTTCCTCTTTTTACAACAATTCCATCAAGGAAATCAGACTCTGCGAAAACAGCTTTGATATCAGTTACCTTTTCATTCTCTACCACTACGCCGCCTTGTTCTACTGCTCTTCTGGCATCTGACTTAGATCCTACCAGCTCCGACTTTAACAACAATGTTAAGATATCAATCTTTCCTTCGGTAAAATCTTCTCTGCTCAACGTTGTTGTTGGCATATTGGCTGCTACACCTGTTGAAAATAATGCTTTTGCAGCTTCTTCTGCTTTCTTTGCTTCTTCTTCGCCATGAACCAGCTTCGTTAACTCAAAAGCCAGAATTTCTTTTGCCTGATTCAGTTGGCTGCCTTCCCATCCGTCCATCTCATCAATTTGTTCTAATGGTAAGAATGTTAACATTCTGATGCATTTTAATACATCTGCGTCAGCAACATTTCTCCAGTACTGGTAAAATTCAAATGGTGTTGTCTTATTCGGATCAAGCCATACAGCACCTGACTGTGTCTTACCCATCTTTTTACCTTCTGAGTTCAGTAATAATGTTATAGTCATAGCGCAGGCATTCTTACCTAATTTACGACGGATAAGTTCTGTTCCACCAAGCATATTGCCCCATTGGTCATCTCCGCCAAATTGCATATTACATCCGTATTTCTGGAATAATTCATAAAAATCATAACTTTGCATAATCATGTAGTTAAATTCCAGAAAGGTTAAGCCTTTCTCCATTCTTTGTTTATAGCACTCTGCCGCCAGCATTCTGTTTACGCTGAAATGTGGTCCTACTTCCCTAAGTACCTCTACATAATTAAGGTCCATTAACCAGTCCGCATTGTTTACCATCAAAGCTTTTCCTTCAGAAAAATCGATGAATTTGCTCATCTGCACTTTGAAGCAATCACAATTATGCTGGATTGTCTCCGGTGTCATCATCTGACGCATATCACTTCTTCCTGAAGGATCTCCGATCATCGCTGTTCCGCCCCCGATCAAAGCGATCGGTTTATTGCCTGCCATCTGTAAACGCTTCATAAGACAAAGTGCCATAAAATGTCCGACATGCAGGCTATCGGCTGTAGGATCAAATCCAATATAAAAAGTAGCCTTCCCATGATTGATTAATTCTTTAATCTCTTCCTCATCCGTTACCTGTGCAATCAACCCTCTTGCAACCAGTTCATCATAAATTTTCATTTCTCATTATTCTCCTTATTAGAATGTAATCACTTTAGTAATATCTTCTTTATACATTCGTGCGCGTCCCCCGAAGGGTTTTATATCATGGGAAATTGCTTCACAATTTCCCATGATATAAAAAAATCCCGTCCTTATAAAAGGACGAGATTCTAATTCTCGTGTTACCACCTTCATTTGTAAGCAATTTGCATTACTTACCTCACCAAGTACAGCCACTTTCTGGCGATACCCTTGCACTTTAACGTGTGCCGGAATTGCTTCCGCTTCCGTCGCAGCCTACTAATTCAAAATTCAAATATTCGGTGCGAAGCTTGGAGATGTATTCATCATTAGCTTCCCATGCGCCTCTCATCAACCGGCTGCTTTCTGTATGTTTCCCTAATTACTACTTATTCTCGTCATTGCTTTTAAAAAAATATGAAATTAGATACATCATAAACAGAATTTTTTTTTTTGTCAACTATGTTTTTACGAAAAAATTTTCTTAATTTTTTCAAAAGTATTCTAATTTCTCTTTCGTAAGGTATACATTATGGTATACTATATATAATATGATATCAGGGTCAAAAGGCATGTGTTTTATGCTTGCATGAAAAAGCATGCCTTTTTGGACCCCGACATCATAATATACAATTAATAGAAGGGAAAATAGTTATGAAAAATCATTTATTACTCACACTCAGGAAATTCCTGTTTGCAATACTTGCATTTTCTATAATTTTTTTGCATCCGCAGATTTTTGTTCATGCTGAGGGTTCTATAAATGTAACCGAAATGTCTGCTACTGCTACTGTCGGAGATTCCAAGCTCAATGTCAGAAGCGGACCTGGCAAAGATTATGAGGCACTTGGATCTGTTTCTCCAGGCGAAGCACTTACCGTTACCGGACAGACGGACAGCTGGTACCGCATTGATTACAACGGCAAAGAGGGATATGTATCAAGCAAATATGTTACAATCAGCTCTTCTGACGAAGATACATCTTCTGCAGTTACGAATGACCCAAATGATTTTTCTAATTATGAGGAAGGTTCTTCGCAGCATGATAATATTTTTACCACCTCGCCAAAACTGCTTCTATTACTTGCTGTCATTATTATAGTTGTCATTATTATGGTCACGACCATTATTATGATCAGAAAAAATGATAGCGATGATGATGAGTATGATGACGACGGCGATGAATATGATGACGATGAGTATGACGATGATGACGATGATGAGTATGGCGATGACGACGATGATGACGAATATGAAGAAAAACCAATCAGACGCCGAAATCTCCAGAAAAATGTTTCTTCTGGGAAAAAGAATGCCTCTCCACCTTCATCATCAGCTTCCGTTTCTTATAAAAAAAGTACTCCGTCAAGTTCCACCCGTACTGTTACCGAAGAAGATTATCGTCTGGATATTGATCCACGTATTTTTGACGACGAACCTTCTGTACAAAAAACGCCTGTTATTGATAAAAAAGCGCAGGAGCTTGATGCTGCAATGAGTAAATTAGAAGAGCTGCAACAGGAAATTGAACGTCTAAAGAATTCATAATATAGGCATTCAAGTTTCAATTCGTTAATTTGCACAATTTATGTGTACTAGAATTGATGCACAACATAGTTCAGTCGCAACACGCTTCCAAGTCCATGCTCACCACATATATATATCCCTCAAATTCCGGGCAGATTGGGGATTTCCACCCGTTAGAACGTGTGCGGGACTTTTTCAGCAGCCTTAACGTGTGCCCACCGGGCACACATAGATAAAAAAGTGCGTATTGGCTACGCACTTTTTATTTCTCAAATTGTATGCTTAACTGCTCGTAAACAGGGACTTTTTTATAATTATGAATGATATCCTTCATCCGATATATAATTCCTGCATTTTTACATTCTTCACGGAAAATCTCTTGTAGATATGCGGCTTTTTCGCTTTCACAATTATATCTGTCTCCAAATCTCTCCTTATATCGAATCCGCATTCCAGGATATAAGCGGTCGAGCCATTCATAGTAGTAGAGTCTCTGATTTTCACGTAAAGTAACCCCCATCTGTCCATAAACGAACTTTGCTCCGCTTTCTGCCGCTTTATGTACAATACCTCTGACATTCTCCTCGGTATCTGTAATGTACGGTAAAATGGGTGTCATAAGAATTCCAGTAAAGATACCTGCATGACTTAATCGTTCAACTGCCTTGAATCTCGATCCGCTTCCAATTACATTCCGTTCGATTTTTCTTGCAATTGCATCCTCGGCGGCGGTAATGGTAAGCATCGCGATGGCTGCTGACTGACCGGCAATCTGTTTATAGAGATCGATGTCGCGCACAATCAGATCACTTTTTGTGGTAACTGCGACACCGAATCCATATCTGGATAATAATTCCAATGCACCGCGTGTTACCTGCTGTTCTTTTTCAAACGGATTGTAGGAATCAGACATAGCTCCGATTCCTACGACACCTTTATTTCTTTTACTCCTAAGCTCCTGTTCCAATATCTTCAAAGCATCCTGTTTTACACGCACGGTATCAAAGTTATCCACATGATAACAATTACTTCTGCTGTCACAATAGATACAACCATGGCAACATCCCCGATACAGATTCATCTTATAATCATATCCGAACCATCGGTCTCCATCAGACATTTTAGATAGAATCCCTTTTACCTGTATGTTTTCCATATTACTCGATTCCCATTACCTCATAGCCTTCTTCTTCTACAGCTTTTCTTAAAATATCATCTGTTATTTCATTTTGCATTTCCACAACAGCATTCTTATTCTCCAGACTCACCTCTACTTTTTCTGCTCCGGATAGTGCTCTTAACGCTGCTTCGACTCTGCCTGTACAATGTGCACACATCATTCCTTCAATTGTAATTGTTTTCTTCATTCTTCTTTCCTCCTGCTTTTGTCCTGATTCTGTGTCATTTTTTATAGTTATATGCTTATTGTTATCTTGTTCTGTTTGAATTATTGCTCCCTTTTTCGATCGGCCATATTCTTTTGTATCTTTGAAAAATCTAAGGCGTAATGCATTCCCTACCACACATACACTGCTGAGGCTCATAGCGGCTGCTCCAAACATGGGATTCAGCCTCCAATGCAATAAAGAATAGAACACACCTGCTGCAATCGGTATTCCAATGATATTATAGAAAAATGCCCAGAACAGATTTTCTTTAATATTACGGATGACCGCCTTACTTAAGCGAACCGCAGAAACAGCATCTGACAAATCACTGTGCATTAATACAATATCTGCACTTTCAATTGCAATGTCAGTTCCTGCTCCAATTGCAATACCGACATCTGCACTTGCAAGGGCAGGCGCATCATTTATGCCATCACCGACCATAGCTACTTTTCTTCCCTTTTCCTGTAAATCTCTTATTTTAGCTTCTTTCTCTTTTGGGAGTACTTCGGCTATCACTTCATCCAATTGTAATTCTCTCTGAATAGCCATTGCAGTTATTACATTATCACCGGTTAACATAATTGTACTTATGCCCAATTTTCGGAATTCTGCAATTGAATCAACACTCGTAGGTTTTACCGTATCCGCTACCGCTATGATTCCTATTATTCTATCCTTTTTAGCAAATAGCAGGGGTGTTTTGCCTTCTTCTGCCAAATGCTTTATGCTCTGCGATACTTGTTCGGAAATTACTATCTGATATTCTTCCATCAATGCAGGATTTCCCGCCATGTACTCGTTTCCCTTTAATTTCGCTACAATTCCCTTTCCGAATATAGCCTGAAAGTCTGTAATATCCAATCTTTTTATCTGCTCTTCGTCTGCTTTTCTTACAATTGCCTCTGCCAGTGGATGTTCGCTTGCCTGTTCGAGACTAGCTGCTATTTGCAGTAAGTTCTCATTTTCCTCCAGTTCTTCCACTAAAATATCCGTAACTACAGGTGTTCCTTCCGTCAGGGTACCTGTCTTATCAAATACGATTGTATCAATACTCTGTGCGGTTTGCAACGCTTCTCCCGATTTTATCAGAATACCAAGTGTTGCTCCCTTCCCAGTTCCTACCATAATTGCTACCGGTGTTGCCAATCCCAATGCACAAGGACATGAAATTACCAGCACTGCTATTCCGATTGACATGGCAAATTCAAAAGTTGCTCCACTTAGTAACCAGATTATCATGGCAGCAATGGCAATTGCAATTACAGCCGGAACAAAAACACCTGCTATTTTATCTGCCATTTTTGCAATCGGTGCTTTACTCGAACTTGCATCTTCTACCATATGAATAATCTGCGCTAACG
>JAEWWQ010000266.1 GCA_023458855.1 Bacillota bacterium | reverse complement strand
GGTCAATCCTTGGTATTCCCATAGATAGATACCGCATATTAAAGCTATAGGAAGTAAATCTTTATTTGGCTGTTCCATAAATAACACCACCTTATTATTTTTAAGTCATGCTTTTTCATACCAGCATGAAACACATGACCCTTTGACCATGATATCATATTATATCTTGTACATTATAAAATGCAAATAAAATTATGATATTTCTATTAATTTTATGGTTTCCGTTCTGGCTTTGTGTTAGAATCGGTAGAGTACATAAAAATGATATCGTAGATTAGGAAAAGAAGGAAAAATAGATGTCACGTAAGGAAATAGAACGGTTACGGCGGTTACAGAAGATACAACGCGTCATGTTCAGAGTGATTATTATACTTGGGGTATTCTTGGCTGGTGTAGCAGTGGGCAAAAAGCTAGAAAGAAGACAAGCAGCAAATGCTGCAGTTGACGTACAGGAGCCGGAGGAAGAGACCGTGGAAGAGGTCGTGACAACGGAAACTGCAACAGAAGATGGCACAGAGGAGGAAACGGCAGCAGAGCCGTCGGTTTCAGAAAACACTTCTGTTTCAATCAATGAAGCTGTGGAAAAGCCGGTTTGGAATGAGGATTATAAGGATGCCTCAGAAAAAATGTCGTTAAAGGAGCGGGAAGCAATCAGAAGTTCTTATGAGGAAACGATGGCATTGAATGCTGCGGATAAGGAAGTCATCAACAATAGTACATTAGATTTTTCAAATATGAAGATAGCCTGTCTGGGCGACAGTATTACAGAAGGGGCGAATGGTGCAACTCCGTATCCCACATTCCTAAAGGATATTCTGGGAGCAGGCGAAGTATTAAATCTTGGAATAGGGGGCTCTACCATATGCAGTGACCATGATGATGGAGTAGCAGCCATGTCAGACAGGATGGATGAGATACCGGAGGATACAGATCTGGTTATTGTAATAGGAGGAACGAATGATAATTTTTATCAGGCATCCTGGCAGTTCGGATTCATGGATTGGGAAACAAAAGGCGATGGGACATTCTGCGGGGATCTTCAACTGTTAATGAGAAGATTCAAGTGGTTATTCCCAGACACGAAGGTTATTTTCTTTACCCCTCCATCGAATACGAAGATTGATGAATTGAGAGCAGCTAATGCGAACCTTCTGGATCAGGCCAAATATGCCGAAGCAACAGTTTATATCGGAGCAGAGGAAGGAATGCCGGTGGTTGATTTATACAATCAGAATTTCCTCAATGCTCATGATACAACAGTTGCAACCCAGCTCTTAGGTGATAAAGTACATCCGAATACAACAGGAAATCAGATTTTAGCAGAGCGAATTGCAAGTGAAATAATTAAACGGTATGAATAATAGTTATGAATAAGGGAAAAGAGAACATCCGGATTATAAATTCCAGGTGTTCTTTTTTATTTAAATGATGTATGAAGCAGATAAAAGTGACATATATTTTTCTAAAAGTGTAAAGAGCAAGTGCAATGAAATACCTGAAAAAAATCCGAATTGCGGTATTCATAGAAGTGGTTTGTATAGCAGCGCTATTTATTTTTCATGCCAGTTCTCTGAATAGAGTGCTTTCCTTTATTGACAAATATAAAGCATCTGTAGAAACGGCATCTATGGGAGACGATTTTATAAAATGGGTTGATTTTAATGTATCTTATGAAGCACTTTCCTGTGCTTATAAATGGGATATTGATACCTACGGAAAAGAGGTACATATAGACTGGATAGAACTTCTTGCCTATGAGGCAGCTAAAAATGGTGGGGAATTTGGGAAAAAAGTAACGCGTGAAATGGAAGAAACGGCAGAACAACTGATTCGTAAAGAAACTACGATAAAGAAGCTTACGCGGAAATTAAAATATTATGATTATTATCTGGAGGCGTATCAGGCGGTTTTAGGGGGATATGTAGGTGAGTATGAAGTAAAGGACAGTCAGGGGGGGACAAACAAAATCAAGAAACGGTACGGACTAAAAGTTTTTTCCCCAATCGCAAAAGGATTTGGATATAGTGATTATGATGATTTTGGAGCCTCCAGAAGTTATGGATATAAAAGAGAGCACTTGGGGCATGATATGATGGGACAAATCGGAACACCTATTATCTGTGTTGAGTCAGGATATGTAGAGGCGCTCGGCTGGAATCAATACGGTGGATGGAGAATCGGAATAAGAAGTTTTGATAAAAAGAGATATTATTATTATGCTCACCTGAGACAAAATTATCCTTATCAGAAATCATTAAAAGAAAACGGCACAGTGCAGGCTGGTGAAGTGATCGGTTATATGGGGCATACGGGATATAGTGCAACAGAAAATGTAAATAATATCAAAACGGTTCATTTGCATTTTGGGATTCAGCTAATATTTGATGAGTCACAGAAGGAAGGGAATAGCGAGATCTGGATTAATCCGTACCAGTTATGTAAGTTCCTTTGTCAGAACCGGGCCAGTGTTGAAAAGGTGGAAGGAACAAAAGAATGGCGAAGTATAACAGAAGACAATTGAAGTTCTGTAATCTAAATTGTGTTGCCCGGGCATTGGTATTATAGTATACTATAAATCAATCGGAATGGGTAAGATAAAGTGTATTGGCAGGCAGGTACATACAGCATGGAGAGAAAGCAAGAGCCTACAGCATTAAGGGCATGGTCGGTAATTACATTACTATTAACTTTAATTATGTTGGGTATCATTTTTTATAACACCTGTAATGTAATGAAATACAGTTGGAATACCCGTATGATTTTATCAGGAAGTATTTTTCTGACAGCCTTGCTGATAACGGTATTTATTATATATGTAATCAGATATGACAGAGAAAAGATAAAAGAATTAAATCAGACAGAATCGACAGATTTCTTGACGAAGATCAGCAATAAAAATTCTTTTTATCAGGAATTAGTAAAGATATTTATTCAGAATCGGAATGATAGATATGTCATTATTGTTTTGGATATTCATGAATTTAAATTGATCAATCATAATTATTCCTACCGGCAGGGCGATCGATTATTGTGTTCCATTGCAGATGCTTTAACGCGTATAGCAGGTGAAAAGGGCAGAGCTGCAAGGCTTGGTTCAGATTGCTTCTCTGTGCTGCTGGAACAGGAGGAACTGGAAACACAGAATCTGATTGATATTCTGTCAGAAGATATCAGAAGTAAGATGGGAGAAGAAATTGCAAGTGCGGTACGTCTTACCATGGGGTATTATATCATTCAGGATAGGCAGGAAGATGTCAGAAACATGATAGATAAAGCAATTATCGCGTGGAAATATGCCAAAAGAAAAGAAATGAAGTGTAAGGCTTACGATGAGGTAATTCTTAAAAAACAGATAAAAGCAAAGCAAATCCAGGATAGTCAGGTGGCTGCTCTGAAGAATGGAGAATTAAAAGTGTACTTACAGCCAAAAATAGATTTACATAAAAACTGTATTTGTGGTGCGGAAGCATTGGTCAGATGGGATTCCGAAGAGATGGGATTTATGCCGCCGGATGAATTCATTCCAGTACTGGAGAAAAATGGTTTTGTAAAGGAAGTGGATTTTTATGTACTGGAACAGATATGCAAGTATATCAGTCAAAGAGGAAAGCTATCTGAAAAGGCCATTACTTTATCAGTAAATCAATCAAGGGCCACCATATTAGACATACATTACCTGAAACGGATAAAGGAGATGCTTGAAAAATATCAGGTGCCTGCGAAATTCCTGGATCTGGAGGTTACAGAGAGCTTATTTATCGGAGATTATAAAATTATTACAGATAAATTGACGCAGATCCGTAAGATGGGAATATCAATATCCATGGATGATTTTGGTTCTGGTTATTCCTCGTTGAATCTTCTTAAGAAAATGTCTATTGATAATCTTAAGATAGACAAAGAATTTCTGGATGAATCTGAGACTTCAGAGCAAACCAGGATTATTATCAAGACGGTAATTGATATGGCAAAACAGTTAAATATCAGAGTAATCTGTGAG
>JAEWWQ010000265.1 GCA_023458855.1 Bacillota bacterium | reverse complement strand
GTTTCCCTGTTCTCCTATGTAGAATGGTGCCTCTGGAATGCAGATGATGATATGAAGAACTTCCAGAGAAACTTAAGTATCGGCGAAGTGGAAGTTGCCGGCTCTACCATTTACCACAAAACAGAATATCGCGAACGTCGTAATCATTATGCCGTATATTCTGTTAATGCAGAAGTTGACGGATTCGATACAAGCCGTGATTCTTTCCTGGGTGCCTATAATGGTCCGGATTCTCCTGAAGTTGTAAAGAATGGGAAAGCAACAAATTCGATCGCAAGTGGATGGTCCCCGATTGCTTCTCATCAGATTAACATTACATTAAACCCTGGCGAGACAAGGTCCTACGTATTTGTTCTTGGTTATGTGGAAAACCCGCAGGAAGATAAATGGGAATCTTATGGTGTCATTAATAAAGTACCTGCTGTTAAGATGTTGGCAAAGTATCAGTCAGATGCCGATGTAGATAAAGCATTTGCAGCTCTTCAGGATTATTGGAAAACATTGCTTGCAAAATATGAGGTTTCCTCTTCTGATGCCAATGTCAACCGCATGGTTAATATATGGAATCAATATCAATGTATGGTTACCTTCAACATGTCACGTTCTGCTTCTTATTATGAATCGGGCATCGGACGCGGCATGGGATTCCGAGATTCCTGCCAGGATTTACTTGGATTCGTACATCTTATTCCGGATCGCGCAAGGGAAAGAATTATTGATATTGCCTCTACACAGTTCGAAGATGGCAGTGCTTATCACCAATACCAGCCACTTACCAAAAAAGGAAATTCCGATATCGGCAGCGGTTTCAATGATGATCCTTTATGGTTGATTGCAGGTACCTCTGCTTATATCCGTGAAACAGGTGATATGTCAATCTTAGATGAAATCGTACCTTTCGATAATGACATGTCAGTAGCAGAGCCTTTGATGGAGCACTTAAAACGTTCCTTTGACTATATTGTAAATCATAAAGGACCACACCTTCTTCCATGTATTGGCCGTGCCGATTGGAATGACTGCCTGAATTTGAACTGTTTCTCAGAACACCCGGGTGAATCCTTCCAGACATTCGGACCAAGCGAAGGACCGGTTGCTGAATCTGTATTTATCGCCGGAATGTTTATTAAATACGGTAAAGAATATGCGGAACTTTGTGAATTGCAGGGCAATAAAGAAGAGGCCGCCCGCGCATTAGCTGAAGTGGAAGAAATGAACAAAGCTATTACTACTGATGGCTGGGATGGTGACTGGTTTGTCCGTGCATATGATGCATACGGCCAAAAAATCGGTTCCAAAGAATGCAAAGAAGGTCAGATCTTTATAGAACCACAGGGATTCTGTGTACTTGCCGGAGTTGGTGTTGACAATGGTCTTGCCAGAAAAGCATTAGATTCTGTAAAAGAAAAATTGGATACCAAATATGGTATTATGATCTTACAGCCTGCTTATACAGAATATCACCTTGAACTCGGTGAAGTCAGTTCATACCCACCGGGATATAAGGAAAATGCCGGAATCTTCTGCCACAACAATCCTTGGGTATCCATTGCTGAAACTGTAATCGGACGCGGCGACCGTGCATTTGAGATTTATAAGAAGACATGTCCTTCTTACTTAGAGGAAATCAGTGAGATACATAGAACTGAGCCATATGTATATGCCCAGATGGTAGCCGGAAGAGATGCAAAATTCCACGGGGAAGCTAAGAACAGCTGGTTAACCGGAACTGCTGCCTGGACCTTTGTTAATATCTCACAATATATCCTTGGTGTCTATCCAATGCATACAGGCCTTAGTGTGAACCCTTGCGTTCCTAAAGGATTTGGTGATTTTACAATAACAAGAAAATTCCGTGAAGGAACTTATAACATTCAGGTTAAGAATCCTAATAATGTTGAAAAAGGAATTTCCAGCATGATGGTAGATGGCATTGCTGTTGAAGGCTGTATCATTCCTTATGAAAAAGGAAAAACAACATACAACGTTGAGATCACAATGGGTTAAGAAATAAAGTGAAAAACAGGCCTGTCAGTTTCATAACTGGAACTGACAGGCCTGTTTGTTTCTATGAATTCAGAAACAATTCTGAATACTATAACTGAATCTCAACAAAAATAGCATAGATAGCCTTTATTGCTTCTTCAAAATCTTCATTCTTTACACCAATAATAATATTCAGTTCCGAAGAGCCCTGATCAATCATTTTAACATTCACATTTGCATGCGCCAATGCCGAAAAGATTCTTCCTGCCGTGCCACGCGTTGCCCGCATTCCACGTCCAACTACTGCGATCAACGCCAGATCTGATTCCAGGTCAACAGAGTCCGGTTGTACTGCTTTATGCAGGCCGGCTAATACGCTCTGCTCCTTTTCCGCAAATTCAGACTGATGAACAAATACAGTCATCGTATCAATCCCTGATGGAGTGTGTTCAAACGAAATTCCGTTTTCTTCAAATACCTGTAGTACTTTCCTGCCAAATCCAATCTCTGAATTCATCATATCTTTATCAATATTGATAGAGCAGAATCCTTTTTTCCCTGCAATACCGGTAATAACATATTTCGGTTTCTGGCACGTACTCTCAACGATCCAGGTCCCTGCATCCTCAGGTGCATTTGTATTTTTGATATTAATCGGAATACCTGCTTTACGAACCGGGAAAATAGCATCTTCGTGCAGCACCGTTGCTCCCATATAACTTAATTCACGTAATTCACGATACGTAATTGTGTCAATTCCCTTCGGATTACTGATAACTCTGGGATCAGCAATTAAGAAGCCTGATACATCTGTCCAGTTCTCATATACATCTGCACATACTGCTTTGGCTACAACGGAACCTGTGATATCTGATCCTCCTCTTGAAAAGGTCTGAATTACCCCGTCAAGGCGTACCCCATAAAATCCAGGAATTACTGCATTTTCACAGCCCTGAAGTCTTTTTGACAAGATTTCATTGGTCTTATCTGGAAGAAAATTACCATTTTTATCAAAGAATACCACTTCTGCGGCATCTATGAATTCATACCCTAAGTAATTGGCCATAATAATACCATTTAAATATTCTCCGCGGCTGGCTGCATAGCTTTCACCTGCTTTTTTTCGAAAATGATCTGTGATTTCCTTAAATTCATTTTCCAGGGATAACTCTAACTTTAATCCATCGATAATTTCCTGATATCTGTCTGCAATGCTTTTCAGCTCTTTTGAAAAATCTTCCTCGTTTTCTGCTAATGCATAGGCTGCGTAAAGCATATCTGTTACTTTTGTATCTTTTCCATATCGTTTCCCTGGTGCCGATGGCACTACATATTTTCTATCTGCATCAGCTCTGATGATCTCACCGACTTTTTCAAATTGTGCTGCGCTTGCCAACGAACTTCCGCCAAACTTTACAACTTTTTTCATGATAACTACTCCTCATTTTTTCTAATCTATGCAAATCCCTATTTTTTTATCTTTCATTATCTGGAAAATAATAAATTTAAAATTTCATGCCCCTTATCCACATAGTTACCGCTTCCTGCTGCCTCTGCCTCATTATAATTCCATGTATGATTCTGTTTTTCTGTACTATCGTATAACAGATATGGTACATTCTCGGAAGTATGCGTCCTTACCCGTATCGGTGTCGGATGATCAGGTAAGACGAGCAATCTGAATTCTACCTGTTTCATTTCCAATTCTTCTACCAAAGGGCCTATTACCTTTTCATCCAAATATTGAATTGCCTGCACCTTGCGTTCCACACTGCCCTGGTGTCCCATCTCATCCGGTGCTTCCACATGAATATATGCAAAATCATAGCCGTCCTCTGTTAATGCCTTAACTGCTGCTTCTTTCTTACCTGCATAATTGGTATGAAGCCCGCCATTTGCACCTTCTACTTCTGCAACTCCCATTCCTGCTCCAACTGCAATTCCTTTCAATAAATCCACAGCCGAAATCATCATTCCCTTTTTACCTGTTTTCTCGGTAAAATCAGATAGCATCGGCTTTGTTCCGGCACCCCAGAACCAGCAGCAATTGGCCGGATTCAAGCCATTTTTCTTACGTTCCAGATTAAGAGGGTGATTTACCAAAATATCATAACTTTTCTTCATCATCTCCCGTAGTTGTGGTTCCGCAGGCAGGTATTGTCCTATTACCTGTGTCAGTACATCATGCGGCGGTGTCAATTCCACTACAGCACCCTTCTCCCAGATCAGGCAATGACGATAGCTGGTACCAAGATAGAACTTAAACTTATCTGTTTCTAATTCTCTGCGGACTGCCTCCAGCAAAATTGCACAATCTTCGGTACTAATCTCACTTGCACTATGATCAATAATCGTCTTTTGCTCAAATGGTACATCTTCTTCCGATATAGTTACAATATTACAGCGAATTGCTATATCTGTGTCTTTCATCGGAACTCCTATACTTAATGCTTCCAACGGTGACCGTCCTGAATAGTACTTCTTCGGATCATATCCTATCACTGACAGGTTGGCTGTATCAGATCCCGGCTTCATGCCGTCCGGGATCGTATGCACCATTCCTATTTCACCCAGCTTACTCAGCATATCCATATTAGGCGTATGCGCATATTCCAACGGTGTCTTATTTCCTATTGCTTCAATTGGCTCATCAGCCATGCCATCACCAAGTACTACTACATATTTCATTTTTAGCTCCCATCTGCGACAACATTTTTTATTTTGTCTCTACACGAATCATACTCAGAATTTCCAAACCTGCTGCAGCCTTTTTATATTCTTTTTCACTCATCTGCGCCGTCAGAAAACCTGTCTCGTCTGTAATGCCCGCATCCACTACCGTTACCCTGCCAAATAAAGCCTCTATCGCTGCTTTATCCGTTCCTTTTGCCCTTACAAAGAATTGTCTCACATCTTCGCCGATGTCCGACAATACTAAATTTTCTTCTTCCCAGATACAGAACACCGTTTTACCAAGATGCTTTACACAATCAATAACATCGGATACCACTGCACTTGCTGTCGGCAATTTTCCGGCACCCCTTCCATAATACATTGTGCTTCCGAGTGTATTACCATGTACCAGTACTGCATTGAAAACATCATTTACACAAAACAACGGATTTTCTTTGGCAATCATACAAGGTGCGACCATAGCGAAATATTTATTCTCTATGCACTTGCTC
>JAEWWQ010000264.1 GCA_023458855.1 Bacillota bacterium | reverse complement strand
TGTATGCTTGCATACAAAGGTATTATGTTATTTATGTGAGCGCGCTAGCGACCGAGGAAAATCGAAGATTTTTCGAGGTTTTGCTTGTACGGTGCCATGAAGTGCAAGCGAGAACATAATAGCATGTATGCTTGCATACAAAGGTATTATGTTATTTATGTGAGCGCGCTAGCGACCGAGGAAAATCGAAGATTTTTCGAGGTTTTGCTTGTATGAGACAAAACATCAGATTTTTCGAGGTTTTGCTTGTATAGAGTAGCTTGGAAATAGAGGAAAAAGAATTGCGTGGAATAAGAGCAAAAGAGATAGAACGTAAGAAAAGAATGGTAAGACAAAGAAGAAAGAAGCAGGTAATTTTGTTCCTTTCTGTATTTTTGTGCGTGCTTCTTACGGGGAGTATTGCTTTGATGACTGTCTATGCAATACGAATGAATAATGTTGGCGCGGGTCTGAGCCAATTAGCCAGCGATGGTGAGCAGATATTAGTCGAGGCATTTCCATTTGGAATACCAGGAGAACAAAAGGAACAGACGGAAAAGCCAACGGGAAAATATGCCGATATCTTATCAGATCCTGAAAAAATGAAGGAACAAAACATTTATGCCAGAGAAGCAGCAAATGAGGATACAATTACGATAGCTTTTGCGGGCGATATTATGTTTGATGATTCCTATACGATTATGAATACCTATAAAAATGCAGGTTCTGATATCACACAGTGCATGTCATCTGATTTAATTGATGAGATGAGGAATGCTGATATTTTTATGCTGAATAATGAATGCACCTTTACCACACGAGGAACGCCAATACCTGGAAAAACATATACATTCAGAGGAAAACCAGAACATGTAAAGATCCTGCAGGACATAGGGGCAGATATTGTATCCCTGGCAAATAATCATGCCTATGATTATGGAGAAGTTTCCTTATTAGACAGCATGGATACCTTAAAGGGTGCTTCTATCCCATATGTGGGTGCGGGACAGAATATAGAAGAGGCTGCCAGGCCAGTATACTTTATTGCAAATGATATAAAAATTGCTTTCTTATCGGCAACCCAGATAGAGCGTGTTGAAAATCCGGATACCAAGGGAGCGACAGAAAATACCGCAGGTGTTTTTCGATGCAAGGAACCGGAAGCGCTGTGCGCGGCAATTACAGAAGCAAAAGCTAATAGTGATTTTGTAGTGGTATATGTACATTGGGGAACGGAAAATGAAACGACAATTGACTGGGCACAGGAGGCGCAGGCGCCGCTCTATGCAGAGGCAGGTGCGGATCTGATTATAGGAGATCACCCGCATTGTCTGCAAAAAATTGCTTATGTAGGAGACACACCTGTTATCTACAGTCTTGGGAATTTCTGGTTCAATTCAAAGACAATAGACACGGGAATGGTGAAGGTGACGATCAACGAGGATGGCATACAGCAATATCAATTTATACCATGCTTGCAATCAGGATGTAAGACTACGCTATTAAGCGGAAGTGAAAAGGAACGGGTACTTCAGGAAATGCGGGACTTATCTTCTGATGTCACAATAGACGAAAACGGATATGTCACCAGATAAAAATGCTAAATATGCTTGACATAGACAGAATGTTGTGATAGATTAATAAAGGTTATTGTGACCATGCCGAAGACAGTAGGTGTTGATAAAGTCCTTTGTGGATTTTGATTGACATAATAGTATGCCTACCGAGGAGAGAAAGAGTTTACTTACTATGACTTTTAACCTTCTTGTCTTGCAAGAGGGTTTTTTATATTTAAACTCCTAATCGGCAATGAATCTATAAGGAGGTAAAGAAAATGGCAAAAATCGATTTAAAGCAACCTATAGTAGAAGAAATCTCTGCAAATATCAAAGATGCACAATCAGCTGTGTTAGTTGACTACCGTGGACTTACAGTAGAACAAGATACACGACTTCGTAAAGAGCTTCGTGAAGCAGGCGTAACTTACAAGGTTTACAAAAATACTATGATGACTTTAGCGTTCAAAGGAACTGATTTGGAAGTGTTGACACAGTATCTTGAAGGACCGAGCGCAGTAGCTATTTCCAAAGAGGATGCTACAGCACCATCCAGAATTATTTGTAAGTTTGCAAAGACAGCACCGGCACTTGAAGTAAAAGCTGGTATCGTAGAGGGAATTGTTTATGATGCGGCAGGTATCTCCAATATTGCAACGATTCCTTCAAGAGAAGAACTTCTTTCAAAATTACTTGGAAGCTTACAATCACCAATCACAAACTTTGCACGTGTTATCAAGCAGGTGGCAGAGAAAGATGGTGTATCTGGGGCGGCAGAAGAAGCAGCACCGGCAACTGAAGAAACTACAGTAGCAGAATAAAAAACTATGACAGAGTATTAAAACAGTACTCAAAATTAAATGGAGGTAAATTAGAAATGGCAAAATTATCAACTCAAGAAATCATTGACGCTGTTAAAGAGTTAACAGTATTAGAATTAAACGAATTAGTAAAAGCATGTGAAGAAGAATTCGGTGTTTCAGCAGCAGCAGGTGTTGTTGTAGCAGCAGCTGCAGCAGGCGCTGGTGATGCAGCAGAAGAAAAAACTGAGTTCGATGTAGAATTAACAGAAGTTGGACCAAACAAAGTTAAAGTTATCAAAGTTGTTCGTGAAGCTACAGGACTTGGTTTGAAAGAAGCAAAAGACTTAGTTGACGGAGCTCCTAAAATCGTTAAAGAAGCAGCCAGCAAGGCAGAAGCAGATGAACTTAAAAGCAAACTTGAAGCAGAAGGTGCAAAAGCTACACTTAAGTAATTCTGATTTTAGAATTAACAATAAAATCTCAATTGTCATCTATGTGAAGGCAATTGAGATTTTTATTTCAAAGTAAAATAATAAGTAACAGTCTACTAATATGCATACTATCAGAGATAATTTGAATTTTTTTGGTTGACTTCTAAAATTATTTGTGGTAGGATGGATAGTGCACTATTGTGGTGTGGTAGGCTTATTTTTATGCGCAAAAATATGCGATGAAAGCTTAAAATCATAAAGAACGGGGTGAAATGTCAATGGAAAAGAACAGAATACGTCCTATTGCCTCAGGCAAGAATATACGTATGAGTTATTCACGGCAAAAAGAGGTATTGGAGATGCCTAACCTTATAGAGGTTCAAAAGGACTCTTATAAGTGGTTTTTAGAAGAGGGTCTGAAAGAAGTATTTGATGATATCTCTCCAATAGCGGATTATAGCGGGCATATGAGTCTGGAATTCGTAGACTTTGAGCTATGTGAAGATGAAGTTAAGTATTCTATTGAGAAGTGTAAGGAAAGAGACGCAACATATGCAGCTCCATTAAAGGTAAAAGTTCGTTTATATAATAAGGAAAAAGAAGAAATCAGCGAACATGAGATCTTTATGGGTGATCTTCCACTTATGACAGCAACGGGTACATTTGTTATCAATGGGGCAGAAAGAGTTATCGTAAGCCAGTTGGTACGTTCGCCGGGTATCTACTATGCAATTGGGCATGATAAGATTGGTAAGACACTGTATTCAGCTACTGTGATCCCGAATCGTGGTGCATGGCTGGAATATGAGACGGATTCCAATGATATTTTTTACGTTCGTGTAGACAGGACAAGAAAAGTACCTATTACAGTTCTGATCAGAGCTCTTGGAGTGGGTACAAATGATGAAATCAGAGAATTATTCGGTGATGAACCTAAAATAGAAGCAAGCTTTTCGAAAGACGTTTCTGAAAATTATCAGGAGGGTCTTTTAGAGCTATACAAAAAAATTCGCCCGGGTGAACCGTTAAGTGTTGAAAGTGCAGAAAGTCTTATTACTGCAATGTTCTTTGACCCTAGAAGATATGATTTGGCTAAAGTCGGAAGATATAAATTTAATAAAAAGTTAGCTTTAAAGAATCGAATCAGACATCAGATTCTGGCAGAAGATGTAGTGGATCAATTCGGAGAAGTAATTGCTGCCGCAGGCGACAAAGTCACCGCAGAACTTGCAGATAAGATTCAAAATGCAGCAGTTCCTTTTGTGTGGATTCAGTCAGAGGAAAGAAATGTAAAAATTCTTTCCAATATGATGGTCGATATTAAGAGTTTTGTTGACTGCAATCCTAGAGAATTAGGAGTAACAGAACTTGTATACTACCCGGTATTGCAGCAAATTCTGGAGGAGTTCCAGGACAGACCGGAAGAGTTGGCAGATGCAATTCAGAAGAACATCCATGAATTAATTCCAAAGCACATTACAAAAGAAGATATTTTGGCTTCTATTAATTATAATATTCATTTAGAGTACGGTATTGGTAATGATGATGATATTGATCATTTAGGAAACAGACGTATCAGAGCAGTGGGCGAGTTATTGCAAAATCAGTATAGAATCGGTCTTTCCAGATTGGAAAGAGTAGTTCGCGAGAGAATGACCACGCATGATGCAGAAGAGATTTCACCACAGGTGTTAATTAATATTAAACCAGTGCAGGCCGCTGTAAAGGAATTCTTTGGTTCTTCGCAGTTATCCCAGTTTATGGATCAGAATAATCCGCTCGGCGAATTGACCCATAAAAGACGTCTGTCTGCGTTGGGGCCTGGCGGTCTTAGCAGGGACAGAGCCGGATTTGAGGTACGTGACGTTCACTATTCCCACTATGGAAGAATGTGTCCTATTGAGACCCCGGAAGGTCCTAACATTGGTTTGATTAACTCACTTGCAACATATGCAAGAATCAATGAATATGGATTTGTAGAAGCACCATATAGAAAGATTGACAAATCAGATCCTCAAAATCCCAGAGTTACGGATGAAGTTATCTATATGACGGCAGATGAGGAAGATAATTACCACGTTGCGCAGGCAAATGAAGCATTAGATAAAGATGGATATTTTGTAAGAAACAGTGTATCCGGCCGATTCAGAGAAGAGACACAGGAGTATCCAAAAGGAATGTTCGATTATATGGATGTATCACCTAAAATGGTGTTCTCCGTAGCGACAGCATTGATTCCTTTCCTGGAAAATGACGATGCTAACCGTGCCCTTATGGGATCCAACATGCAGCGTCAGGCTGTTCCATTATTATTTACAGAAGCTCCGGTAGTAGGAACAGGTATGGAACCAAAGGCAGCAGTTGACTCGGGTGTATGTTGTGTTGCAAAAAAATCCGGTGTTGTCGAGTACTCATCTTCAAAGGAAATCAGGATTGCTTATGACGATGGGGAAAAACAAGTATTTAAGTTAACCAAATTCTCAAGAAGTAACCAAAGCAACTGTTATAATCAGAAACCGATTGTATTCAGAGGTGATCGTGTTGAGGAAGGCAGTGTAATTGCAGATGGACCATCTACAGCGCAGGGAGAACTTGGCCTTGGCAAAAACCCGCTGATCGGATTCATGACATGGGAAGGCTATAATTACGAGGATGCTGTTTTACTTAGCGAAAGATTAGTGCAGGAAGATGTGTATACATCTGTTCATATAGAAGAATATGAAGCGGAAGCACGTGATACCAAATTAGGACCGGAAGAGATTACCAGAGATGTTCCGGGTGTTGGTGATGATGCATTAAAAGATTTAGATGACAGAGGAATTATTCGTATCGGTGCAGAAGTTCGTGCCGGAGATATTCTGGTCGGTAAGGTTACTCCAAAAGGAGAAACAGAATTAACAGCAGAAGAGAGGCTTCTGCGTGCAATTTTTGGGGAAAAGGCAAGAGAGGTCAGGGATACATCCCTGAAAGTACCCCATGGTGAATATGGTATCGTTGTTGATGCAAAAGTATTTACCAGAGAAAATGGCGATGAGCTGTCTCCTGGTGTTAATC
>JAEWWQ010000263.1 GCA_023458855.1 Bacillota bacterium | reverse complement strand
CAGATATAACAATACTTCTGCCAGTTGCATCCCCCATGAAACAGCTTGCTTTTGTGAAATCATACCATGTTCATCGATATAACGCTCCAGCGTGATTCCTTCAATAAATTCCATTACGATTGCAATCCCCCCCTCTATATGAAGCAGATCTACAATCATTGGAAGCAATGGATGCTGCAGCTTCTTCAATGTATCCGCTTCTTTTTCCAGCTGTTCAAAGTATAACTGCCAGTTTTTTTTCCCGTCAGCTTCTTCTATATTCATAGATACTATCTTCATTGCCCATAATTTCCCCAGGTGAATATCCTTTACCAAATAGACACAGCCCATTCCTCCCTTCCCTATTTCTCTTATAATCTGATATTTTTGAATCATGACCTGTTCCATTTTATCCTCATTTCACTATAAATTATAAAACTTTTATATAAACAGCGGATATATTATCCTTTTCTCCCCGCTCAATATTGCGTGTTCCGACTTCTTTCATTCTCCTGTAAGCTTCTTTTTCATCTTTTATCTTTGTACTGCCAAATACTGTCTGAAGGATATCTTGTGAGGTATAATGTCTAAATCCATCACTACACAGCAAAAAACTGTCATTCTTTCTATAAAATCCTTGTATACAATCCGGTTTATACCAAATCCCCGAACCCACACATCTGGTAAGCGTAAATTCATTCCACGTATGATCCTGAGTCATTTGTGTTATCCTGCCCCGGATTCTATATGCTCTGCTATCTCCTACATGAAAAATATAATACCGGCGTTGTACCAAAAGAAGCATAGTCATTGTGCTTCCCAATTGTATTTCTTTCTTTTTTGCATAACTTTTCAATTCCTGATCAATGGAATAAAACAATCGATATCCTGATCTGCGTATTCTGATGCCGTATGTACCACTTTGACACTCCCGCATCAGTGCATTGTAAAACCAGTCCACAATTTGTTCTACAAGATAACCGCTCGCAGTCTCTCCCTGTGCCAGACCACCCAGACCATCACATACACATGCCATAAGCATAGGTCCCTTCTTTGTTAAGGTACTCTGAATCGCAAGGGAATCCTGATTCATGGTTCTGCAACCCGCTTCCCAGTAATACGAAGTCAAAAAATGCATAAACTTCCCCCTTTATTCTTTTTTTAGCTCACCAAACTATGTTGTGCATCAATTTTGTTTGGCAAGTATATGTGCAAATTGACGAAGCCAAGTTCTATGATAAGCTTTAGACACCCGAATCTTATTTCCTTAAGTTTTTGAAAAAATGAGAAGAAACTCTCAGATATTATATTAAAAATGTTGGGCTTACTTCTGATAAGTAATACGACCAACAATATAAGTATTATAATTCAGACAAAAAGAGCTGTCAATACTGGTTTTTCATTTGACAGCTCTTCTCCATTTCACTTTCTATTGGAATAATCTCATAATATCATTATATAGTACAAACACCATCAAAAGCATTAAGAGGACAAATCCTGCAAAGTGAACCATACCTTCCTTTTCCGGTGGTACTGGTTTTCCTCTGAGTACTTCTATCAGTAAAAATACCAGTCTTCCACCATCCAATGCCGGCAATGGTAACAGATTTAATACTCCCAGATTGACGCTTAACAGAATTGATATATTAATCATAGTCAATATTACTGTCGGCAATCCCATCGGCTTTGTTTCTTCGATTGCATTATCGATTACCTGCGCAATTCCAACCGGTCCCGCCAGATCATCTGCCTTCACTTTTCCCTGGAACATCATACCTATGCTCTTAAATGTTGATATCAGCCAATACCTGACTTCATAATAACCATATTCAAATATTTGCAGATTACTGCATTTCACGTATTCTCCGGCACCCTGCAGCCCGATATAATAACGACCTGATGTCTTGTCATACATAGGGACAACCTCCGTTGTATGACGAATTCCGTTACGCTCATATTCAATCTCCAGCTCTTCCCCTCGATTGGCATATGAGATTAAGCTCACTTCCCGGTATACCCTGATACGTTCACCGTTGATGCGGATAATCTTATCTCCTGCGCGGATACCTGCTTCTGCTGCCGGATATCCTTCCATTGTTCCCTTAATAACCGGTCTGTCCGAACCCCCGAATCCAACTACAATCAATGACAATAGAAAAGCTAACAAAATATTAAAGAAAGGTCCTGCAAAAACCGTAGATATTCTTCCCCACACATTCGCGCTTTGAAAAGTTCCCTCTATTGACTGAAGATCCGTCCCTTTATTTTCTTCATTTACTAATCCGTCTTCGCCCTCAAACATACAGGCTCCACCAATCGGAAATAATTTTAACGTATATCTGGTCTCTTTTCCCTGATGACTAACAATGGTTGGCCCCATTCCAACCGAAAATTCTACTACATGAATCCCATTTTTCTTAGCTAATATAAAGTGTCCGAATTCATGTGAAATAACTACAATACTAAAAATTAAAATAAATACCAAGATTGTTATTATCAAATAATCACCCGCTTCTTTCTGCCCGTACTATCTTATAAAATGTCCCTCTATGAACTCATATACTTCTTTCTCGGTCTGCAGAATCTGTTCAACACTCGGATTCTGAATTGTCTTATGCCCCTTCATGGAAATCTCGATAATCTCAGCAATCTCTAAAAAACGGATTTTTTTATCCAGAAACATTGCAACTGCTTTCTCGTTTGCGGCATTGAATGCAGCTGGCATGGAACCGCCTTCTTTTGCTGCGTCAAACGCCAGTTGCAGTCCCGTAAAGGTCTTTACATCCGGCTTTTCAAATGTAATCTGGGCCAAATCATAAAAATCCACTCTTTTTCCCCTCATCGGCCGTCTGTCCGGATAAAATAATGCATATTGTATCGGTAATTTCATATCCGGAGTTCCTAATTGAGCCATAATACCTCCATCTACGAATTCCACCATAGAGTGGATAATGCTTTGGGGCTGTACCACTACCTGAATACGATCCAACGCAACGCCAAATAACCACTTGGCTTCCATCACCTCTAGCCCTTTATTTACTAATGTCGCAGAATCAATCGTAATCTTTCTTCCCATGGACCAGTTCGGATGTCTTAACGCATCTTCCACCGTCATTTTTTCAAGTTCTGCTCTTGTCTTCCCTCTGAACGGTCCTCCTGAAGCCGTCAGTAAAATCTTCGCAATACGCTCCGGATTCTCACCGTTTAATGATTGAAAAACAGCACTGTGTTCACTATCTACCGGATATATTTTAACCCCCATTTTTTCAGCCAATGGCATAATAATATGTCCGGCTGTTACCAAAGTCTCTTTATTTGCAAGTGCAATGTTTTTTCCATGTTCAATCGCTGCAATCGTAGGACGGATTCCTATCATCCCCACAATGGCTGTGACCAATATTTCAACCTGCGGTAAGATAGATATCGCAAGCAGACCTTCCATACCTGCCAGGATTGTCACCTGTAAATCTGCAACTCGTGTCTTAAGATCATTAGCGGCTTCTTCTGTCCACATAACTGCATAAAACGGATGAAACTCACGAATCTGTTCTTCCATGCGTACTACGTTCGTACCTGCTGCAAGCGCAATCACCTGCAAATCCGAATTTTCTCTCACAATCTCTAATGTCTGGGTCCCTATGGAACCTGTTGAGCCTAATATTGCAATCTTTCTCATTTTTGTATTATACCTCTTATTTCAATCTATAATTGGTTCATCAGAAAATATGCCAAAAAATAAATCATTGGTGCTGAAAAAATCACACTGTCAAACCGATCCATTACACCACCATGCCCCGGAATCAGATTTCCATAATCCTTAATGTCGTGATTTCGTTTAATTGCCGATGCCGCCAAATCTCCTATTTGTGAAATAACTGCTCCCAGTGCTCCAATAACCGCAAAGATACCAACCAACTGTTCCCCTGCCAGCACATACGACTGAACATAATAACCAAATAATGCTCCAACAGCCGATGCTCCAACTATGCCGCCTATTCCTCCTTCAATTGATTTTTTAGGACTGAGTCCGGGTGCCATTTTATGCTTTCCAATCAATACTCCAACCAGATACGCACAGGTGTCACAAATCCATGAACTGATAAAAATCAGCCATACCACATAAATGCCGAACCTGAGATTTCTGGTTAAATAAATAAATGACAATAATACCGGTGCATATATCATACAAAAAAATGTAGCCATTACTTCATTTGACTTAAATTTCGGAAATGCAAACACATATACAAACATAATTGCCATAAATCCAAGAATTAACGCAAAACACATGGAAGATTCTGTTTTTTCAAAAAACATGATCCCATAATACAATGAAATTCCAATAATACCTGCCATCTCTAACGCGTTTACTTTTTTGTCTGCCTGATGAATGCCTACTGCTTTTGTCAGTTCAAGGAAAGCAATTAATGACAGAATAAAAAGAATGAACGCCAATAGTGCTCCACCCGTAAGAATAACAGCTAACGCAATAATCACTAATATAATTGCACTTAATGCTCTTTTATAAAACATGTTATTCCTCCCCCAGTTTGCCAAATCTGCGACTTCTTTGGTTATAGGCTTCTATCGCTTTTATCAGTTCTTCTTTGGTAAAATCCGGCCATGGCACTTCTGTAAAATATAGCTCTGCATATGCAAGCTGCCATAACAAAAAATTCGATATCCGAAGTTCATTACAGGTGCGAATCAACAGATCCGGGTCCGGAATACCTGCAGTATCAAGTGCACCGCTGATACAATCCTCAGTAATATCCTCCGGTCTCATAGTACCATCATTTGCTTTTGCAACAAGCTTTTTTACAGCGCGCACTATTTCATCTCTTGCACCATAATTGATGGCAATCTGAAAATGCAAGCCATCATTGTCCTTTGTTGCCTTCTCCAATTCGGCGATTCTGGTACGTATATCTTCATCTAATCTGGTCTTATCTCCGAGCACCCTGACACACATACGATTCTTTTCTGCTGTTTTCAGACAGGTCTTCATATAATTTCTTAAAAGTTTCATTAGTGCATCTACTTCATCCTGCGGTCTATCCCAATTTTCCGTTGAAAAAGCATACACAGTTAAATATTGAATTCCCATTTTATAAGCTTCTTCGCATATTATCTCAACGGTCCTGGCGCCTTGCACATGCCCATAATTTCTAGGCATACCTCTCTTTTTTGCCCACCTGCCATTTCCGTCCAAAATAATTGCAACATGATTAGGAATGTTCATATTTAGCCTCCTTATTCATTCAAATATGCTCAAAGGGGACAAGACGGGATATCGTCTGCCCCCTTTAATCATATTTCTATTCTATACCGTAAGAATTTCTTTCGATTTATCTTCTACCAATTTTTCAATATCCTTAATTGCCTTATCAGTCATCTTCTGCAGATTTTCTTCCAACTGCTTAATCTCATCTTCAGAAATCTCAGCCTTTGCTAACTTTTTAAAAGCATCGTTACCATCACGCCTGATATTACGTGTTGCTACTTTTGCGTCTTCCCCTTTTTTCTTAACTTCCTTTACAAGTTCTTTTCTTCTTTCTTCTGTCAGTTCCGGGAATACCAGTCTGATAATCTGTCCATCATCTGAAGGTGTGATACCAATATCAGACATCATAATAGCTTTCTCAATTTCCTTAATCAAACTCTTTTCCCAAGGTGCTATCTGTATCATTCTTGCTTCCGGAACCGTGATATTGCCAACCTGCTGGATTGGAGTCGGTGTTCCGTAATAATCGACTTTTATTTTATCCAATAAATGAGGGTTTGCACGCCCCGCTCTGATTGTCTGATAATCTGCAGCTAAAAATTCATATGCCTTATTCATCTTGTCTACATATACTTGTAATCTTGCATCCATTTGTCTTCCTCCAAATATTCTACACGGTTACTTTCGTTCCGTTAAATTTACCTGTTACGGTATTCACAATACTGTTTTCCTCATTCAATCCGAAAACCCACATAGGCATTCTGTTGTCCCTTGCCAGAATAGAAGCTGTCATATCCACTACCTGAAGGTTTTTCTCAATCACTTCATTGATACTGACTTCATCATATTTCTTTGCATCAGGATTAGTTCTCGGGTCATCATTATATACACCATCAACTGCTTTTGCAAGTAAAATTACATCTGCATCTACTTCAATCGCCCGAAGCACAACGCCGGTATCTGTTGAGAAATATGGATGTCCCGTACCGCCCGCGAAAAAGACGACCATCCCCTTGGCGAAATATTTATTTGCTCTGTCCTTAGAAAAGATTTTTGTAAAAGAACCACATTCAAAAGGTGTCAGTATATTTGTCATCATACCTACAGATCTAAAAATCTCAGACACATAGATACAATTCATAATCGTTGCTAACATACCTATCTGATCCGCCTTTGTCCTATCAATATTCTCACTGGAACGTCCTCTCCAGAAGTTGCCGCCGCCAATTACAATCCCAACTTCTGTACCGGAATCTATCAGTTCCTTTACCTGGACTGCTACCTTTCTGACCGTTTCCTCATCAAAACCTGTTTTTTGCGGACCTGCAAGTGCTTCTCCGCTTAATTTTAATAATATTCTCTTCATTTCTACGCCGCCCGCTTATTTAAATTCATCAAAAAAATTTGTAGGATTAATATCTGCATAACATTGGGAACACAAGCCTTCAATTACAGCACCATTATTGATCTGCACCGATTTGGATTTAATATTCCCCATCACAATCGCCGATGTATCAAGTACAACAGGGCCCTGAACATCAATATCGCCTTTTACGGCGCCGGCAATTACTGCACAGGTTGCTGTAATATTACCAATAATAACACTGCTTGCACCGATTTTCACTGTTCCCGATGTATGGATTTCTCCAACGACTTTAGCTGCATCTGCAAATACCTCCGCTGCCTTTGAATTTCCCTTGATGCTTCCAGTAACATTTAATTTTCCAAAAATATCAATATCACCCTCAATACTTCCAATAACGTCCATGGAACCTTTGGATTTCACATCACCTCTGATAGTCATTCCCTGTGTAATGACTGCTGTCTCATCAAGTGCCTCTTCTGCATATTCTTCTGCTTGCATTATTTCTTCCACCTTTTCAGTTTTTTCTTTTGCTGCTGCAATATCATATAGCAAACTATCCATCATAGCTTCTGAATTTTCATCTATGTCTTCATCTTTTTCAGGTACTTCTTCTGTTCCATAATTCATATCTGTATTCTCAAAGTTCTCTTCTGCATCCGTAATTCCAAGTTCCGCCTTAAACATTGCCTCCACTTCCGCTTCTGTAGGGCGGTCTTCCGCTTCTTCCTCTATTTCTTTCTCAGCTTCTTCAGCCTCTTCTCCAGCCGACTCTTCTATTGGAGGCTCTTCTCCAATATTTTCTTCCACCGGCACCTTCTTTACTTCCT